>CAYGHY010000232.1:0-4736 GCA_964349435.1 uncultured Oscillospiraceae bacterium | reverse complement strand
AGTGTAGTTCTTCGGAAAAGATATAGCGGAAGTTATATTTCAACGATCCCTAAGTTAATCTTATTCACTCCCGCCTGGGTTCCCGCTATCGACCGTACCATTGTTTGTACTGCCATTATCAACGCTTTCCGTCATCTTTATCCCATAACGTTTCACAATCAGCATGATCCCCCGGGATGGTGCAGTTCTGACCATATCTGCAAGCAACTTTTCATTAATATCGGATAATTGGTTCAAGGGTATAACCAACAATAATTCCCTGCTTGTTATATCTTCTTTATGTATTACTGTGCCGCTGCTGCCCCAGGGCTTTTCCTGCCCCCTATAAGCAGCTAGTTCATCCATATATCCTTTTATTGTCTTCCTGGCATTATCTGCTTTTTGATAGCTGGAAGCCGTCAGATCCATGCTCTTAATCACAACCGCCTTACCGCCTTCAAATCGTGCAATGACAGGAAAATTTGACGGCAGGTTTGCCCCAAACAATCTTTGAATTTTACGGCCCCTTTGGAAATTACTCAATGACCATATATCGTCCATAACAGCAGTATCACTCAGAACACCCGTAGGATCATCTCCGCCCATCCATGCTTTTACCGTGGCTCTTTGCACAAATTCAAAATCTGAGCTGAATTGGATCGGCAGAGGTAATTTAATGCTATACTTCACAATAATGTCAATATTTTCACCTCTGTCAGAAAGAAAAGACGATTCACTGAAATCCATACCTTCAAAGCCACCTGATATATTCAGCGCCTTTAGCCTTTTATCTGCGTCGGTTGAGTTCTCTGAAGCAAGATATTTTTTCATATAAAGCTTTACAACAGGAGTAAAAAGCTGGGTTTTAGCATCATCAAATGTACCGCTTGCGATGTAGCACGCAATACTTTTCAATACATCCACCGGATTTGAGGCAGCAGCTTCTGCATCATTTAGTATCTTTTTAAAATTCTGTTCCGCATTGACTAACGGATCCGCATTGTCGTTTATGTATGGCAAGCCCTGTTCCAAGCTGTTTTTGATATTTTTCAGGTTATTAAATGTGTCAAAAAAACTGCCCATCTGCCCTTCGAAAATCTCCGACCGTTCATTAATGCCGTTTCGTACGGCATCGTGGATATCCCGGATGCCGCTCACATGGTATATGTAACCTACTGATGCAATTTCCGAGGCCGTCTCATTAAGGGCGTGCTGCACTAGTTCATATGTATATACAGCTTTTATGAGAAAAATCACAGTCAATAAAGCGCACAACAGCACAGGCAGCACCAGTGCAGCTTCCAGCGTCATAGCGCCCGCCTTTGCACCTGCCTTTGCGCCCGCCTTTGCGCCTGCCTTTGCGCCTGCCTTTGCGCCCTCCACCATAAATACTTTTTCCGGATTCACTTTTTCCACTCCGCAGTTTTTCCATTCAGCCAAAAACAACTTAATATCCTTCATAAACAAGCACCTTGAAAACATACCTTCCATCATTTGTTTTCATCGTCTTCTGGATAAAAGGTTGAGTGATGAACAGGTATTTCATTGAAATCTCAGCCTCAACCCTTACATATGTATTATATTCGGACATTTTCAACCCGCTTTTTGATTTGCCCAAATTTAGCTGAATCAAGTCTTCCAGCCTGTCCAACTTCTTATTCTCATTCATGGTCAGCAAGAACAGCCTGAGATAGTCATGATAATTGAAATACAACCTTCTATCGATTTTTGGGCCCGATGCAGTCGGCAAACCTACATCAAGCTTCCAGTCTCCGTTCAGCTTATAAATAGGGACTGATTTCCCATTCATCAAATCCGACACATCTATAACTGCCTCTCCCATACCCCAGCCGCACATTATCAGATTGGAGATAACAGGTATACCCGCTCCGCCTGTCCACCAACCGGCTACCGCTGTGGCAATGCTTGCCGCCATAGTTTTCTTTTTCCCATCTGCATAGGCATGAAGTGTATTTAGGCCAAACCTCACCAGCAGCAGTTTTCCCTTTGTCATAATTTTATTAAGCTTCTGAGATGCATTTCCGTGGAGCACATATTCCACCTCGCTTTCGTAAAACGTCTCGAGTGAGGCTTTTTCGCTGCCGCTAAGGTTCGTATCCTTTATTGTTTCATTTCCCGGCCTCATTTCTGAAACAGAATTTTTAAATGTACCCATAATGTACTCGTTTAGATAAATGTTGTCCCGCAATGCAGCAGCCTCTCCAGTAACAAGATTTCCTATCGCGGATATGAAGCTCAGTGCGTTTTCCTGAAACATTCCATCTTCATCGTACAGATTTACTTCTTTATCAATACTTTCAAGGTTCCCTTCATATTTCGGCTCTGTCGATGTATTACTTAGATTTCCGACTCCCGTCTGCCGCTTATTCAAATAACCTTCATCCTCCATATCAAAACTCTCCGTTATTACTTTTGTCTGTGAAGGAAGCTCTTTTTCATCAATACCTTCTGTTTTATAATTCACATCCTTCAGTATTTTTTCAATGATCAACTCCTTTACAGCCTCAGCTTTCCCTGCTCGGGGGTCATCTTTTTTATCTCCTGCGGCAGGCTTCGAATAATCATAACTGATATTCGCATATCCTTTTATCATATCAAGCAATTCAGCCGGTAACCCGCCTCCCGATACACTGCTGAATCCACCGCTGATACCTGTTTCATCCAGCATTGCCGCAACATTACTTAGAAGAGAGATGTTACCGTCTGCATTGCTCAACATTTTTTCAGCTATCTGCCCGTCCAGGATTAGTGACTTGATTTCCTTCAATTCTGTCTGAGTCTGATCTTTAAAGGCTTTTGAGAAGGCGCCCTCTTCGTTTCCGAAATTCTCCCTCAGGTATCCTTCCAACTCAGCAATAGCCACCTGCGCTTTTTTGCCCCTCTCAACTATTTTTTCTATCTCTTTGATTGCATTATTATTTGATCTCATGTATTCGTCTGTCAGACCATATCTGATTTCGTTCCAAATTCGCAACAACTGGCTATTGGTCTCAGAATAAGTCTGCTGCAAGGCCGACCGTTTTTCTTTTAAACTATCAATTTCGTTATCCGTATCCTCTTTGCTACCGTTTGTATGATTGTTAGAGTCGTAAAAGCTAATACTGTTATTCACCGATTCTAAACTGTTTTTAACGGAATCCAGATTTGCCTTGAGAGAATTGAAGCTATTGTAGGCCTCCTCCCAGCTTCCATCCAGATTAAAACCGTTTATGTACTTATCAGCGGCATATCCTGAACCATCGACACTTTTTTTGAGATTTTGTTGAGCTTTATCCATACTCCCTAGTATTTTATCTATACCAACCTTTTTCTTGTATGCAGCAGACATTTTCCCAACCTCCCTAACTGCTGCGAGCCGTTCCATAAAGCCCTCCACAAGTTGAGCGGGCGCTCTATACTTCATATACTCCAATATCTGCTTTTTCGTCACAATATTCTCACTTAAATTGAAAATAGGAGTTACACTGACTTTTTCTATTCTGAAGCCAAACAGATCAATGTTTCCTTTGTAATATTCATTATCTGTTATGGACAGGTTGCAGGCTAGGTACTCTTCAAAAAGGTCTTTCAAGTCAAGCATATCTGTCGCCGGTATTGCGAATAAACCATAATTCTCTTTCAGTCTGCTGTCATAATCCGCCAACAACGATTTCGCCGCCGTTTCCACAGCCCTTTTTACCATGGCTCGTCCGGCATTTATTCTGGATATATCTACCAATAAGCCCGCAAACATAAAAACTGAAAGCAGTATGATTGCTAAAAACACAGTAATTTGACCTGAAGATTTATTTTTCAATATTGCCCCCCACAAACAAGATTTTCTTTCCTCTATTGGTTAAACCCATATCCCACGGCTTTTGACCTTTGACTTCTAACTATTGATATACATAGTGTTTAGGGATCATTGAAATATAACTCCCGCTGGATCTTTTCAGAAGAACTACACTGAAGCTGCGTTCTCCATAAAAGAATCGGAAGTAATATTTCAGCCGGCCCTTAGTTTATGAATTTTTCTATCTTCCCCTTTACTTCATTCATTGTATTTCTTGTCTTTTCACCAAGGTCCTTAATGTCGGGATTGTTATTCTCCAGCTTCTTCTTAATATCCAGAATAAAGTCGGTTGTACGAATAAACTCTACAGGTTCATCAACAGATGCGGTAGCTTCAGCATGCATTGCTATCGTTCCACTTCCTCCGAATATCCTTAAAAAGTTGCCGATTGGCAAACTATAGTACTTTATAATCCTGACCTCCAATTTCCTGCTTACGGCATAATCTTTCACTACCGCCTCAGCAGCGAAATTAACCGGGTGCAGCAGCTCAGTGCGCGAGACAATTGATAGCGCGTAGTTTTCTATACATTCAAGCCTCTCTTCATTGTCACCGTCAAAAAATCTTCTATATAGTTGGATTTTATCGAAGGTGTCTTCGTGGGGTTTCCTTATGCCTATTTCACAAGATCCCGAAGCCCATGCAGCAGCGCCAGCTTCGGCTGCCATATCTGCGGCGGATTGTATAAGCGCTCTTTGATAAAGCAACAGTCCCATAAAAATTACTGCTGTAATGCTGAGAATAACTATTGGGACAATGATTGAGGCTTCAACCGTGATACTTCCTTTATTTTGCCTGTCTTCGACGCTGAACCGCATATATTCGCATCACCACTTTGTTATATTTGGTCATAATTTCCATAATTTAACATACCATTATTATATTACACCATGATGGGGTAATT
>CAYGHY010000231.1:0-4759 GCA_964349435.1 uncultured Oscillospiraceae bacterium | reverse complement strand
ATTGACGATTGCACCATCACCTTGGAATGATAGTTCAATGTTCTGCACAGTAGGTCTTAGGCGTTCGTGACCTTCGGGGTTTAGTCTGCTCAGAAGACAGAACAACAAGACCGCCTTTAAGACGCGAATGTCCTCATCGTCTTCTTCACGGTTTTGGAACTCGCGCCCCTTAATACGGTTAAACTCCGAGCGAATGGCAATAATTTCCTTGTTTAGTCCTAAGTCCTCACGCTCAATGAAATATTTCCACAGGTAGTCAACGGTTAAGAACTGCTTGCTCTTAATGCCCGGACCTCCTACGCGGATAAAATCCTGAAACTCCCGTCCATCCGCGCTACCCTTGAGGTACTCAAAAATGCTGCGCTGATTCGAACGTGCCGACTCAGCGAGAAATTTCAGCAGGAACGCTGCCATCGGGTGAATTGGAAGAATGTCGTAAAACGATTTACGACTGACATCACTTGCATCAAAGTTCGTGTCAGCTATACTCGCTACAGCACTCCACAGTTTGTCCCGTTCGGTTTTCCATTCATCACTTGTTTTCGGAATGCCCTTCATAGCGTGAGCGGCAAGTTTGAAGGCGGTGTCGTTCGGCATTTGGAGATTACGGAAGTGGAAGCGGTCGCCTGACTTCTTGGCATTCGCTGATGCCCAACTCTCATAAGCCTTAATGCTCATATGTGTCACAGGCACAAGATAAAACTTGCCCACGGCATTTTCAGAGCCGGACACTTCCTCAAAAGTTTTAAGGTGTTCTTTGTTCGTTTCGATAAAGTCGGAGAACTCATCGAAGATATACACAATACGCCTGAGGTTATTCGCTTTCAGGACTTCGTTAATCCACGTTGAGAAACGCTCCACAGTGACACCGAGATAAATGCTGCGGGCGTGAAAAACCTTCTGAACATCTCCAAGCAAATCAACAGGCGCGTCCGTTGGCTTGGGCGGCTTTTTCAGTTCGTCTATAAGTTGTTCGGTGGTTTTGATTCCCGCGTTCAGATAGGCAAGCCTGTCTTGTATCTCATCGCGCGTCTTGAAAAAGTTTGCGCCCTCTTCACGCAGACGAACAATCATCTCGTCAAGGTTTGCCTTGGCGGGAATAGTCATATTATTTTCGTTCAATTTCACGATAACACCTTGCTCTAAACGGACGAGCAAGCCGTCATCGGGACCTAAGCCCTGTGCGTTGTAGTCGTAAACGACAAGAGTACCTTCTCCTCTACGAGCCAGCAAGTCGTTTTGGAGCGTTTCGCCATCGGCAAGAGCGTTCTTGCAGTCCGTGAACCACCGCCTGACGCGCGCCTCATCGTCCATAAACAGTTTTTGCGTAACGAGGGCGGCGAAACTCTTGCCGGTGCCGTAGTTACCTGTGAGCCACACTGATTTAGACCCGCCGTTTATCGCACCGAGCAAGGTTTGGAGAAAGTCCACATACTTTGCGTGAGGATAAAACTGCAGCCACGTTTCAGGCGTTTCGTTTATATTCTCACGGGTCATATTTGCCTTGTAATCCTGCGGTACATAAAAGAAGTCCGCGTAGTGTCTCTTCTGTTCCATTTTTTACTCTCCTAACGCTAATGCGATAATGTCGTCCGTACCATATTTCTGCGGAAAAACTGTGAGTTCGTCCAGTCCGTGGGTGAACGTACAGGAAATATAGTCGGGGTACTTGCTCGCTAAGCCTTGGCATTGCAGTTTAAATGTTTCGGCGCTTATGCCGAACGCCACAATCGGCGAAACAAAGTTCGAGTCGATGTCGGCAGTTAATAGTTCTCGTATGGTGAAACTACTGCGCTCTGCCTTTTGGGCAATGAGGTAAAGCCCATAGAGGAGGGTCAGCGGATTCACGTCCTTCGCCTTACGGGTGATGGACTTGACTTGCTTGCCTTTTGTTTCGCAAGTTCCGATGCAAACACTATCGCCAAGCGGTGAACGCATAATGGTTTCTTTCAGTGAAGTCAAGCCGTCTTTGATTGTAGTCTGCCTAAGTGCGGCATCTTCTGCGCTTAGCATCGCGGCTAATTCTTCAATAACGTATGGTTTGTCAATAATGGTGTTAGTCACAAACCACTTAACAAGGATTGCGTTATTGGTAAGCGCTACCCAAACAAACTCCCAACCGAGTGGGTATAAATCGCCGTATTTGCGGAAAACCGTGACCAACGGAGATGGTAGTCGTGTTTTCTTTTGCACCAATAGTGCTTGCTGAAACCACGTACTTGCCGATTGAACCATTTTATTTCCCAAGGGGTGATTCTCATACCAAGGGAAGAATTTGTCGTCTAAACTGACGAGTTCTGAGAGCCAATTTTCACGCAAGCCGAAGTGGTTATAGCAGTTGATTCCGCTAAGCGTGTTCTTTTCAGTGTCCGCTTTGTACATTGACTTAAACCTCCAACAAGAAAAATCAATATCATAACATTTCTGGCACATAACACATTTCGCACCGTCAATTTTTAGTTTTCCATTATGAATGCCTATTGCCCCAAACCCACACTCTGCCTCACAGCTACGGCAATCCACACAAGCGGACACCTTACGGAGGAATGAACGTAAGATAGGGAGCATTGTGTTCTTTTCGGGAATATTCCTAAACTCGAACCTTGCCGTTCCTCCCCCTGTATATGGAGCGGTATATGTGAATGGTATCCCTTCGTCAAGCGTGTTCGGCAACTTCAATCTTTGCTGCCCTGTTCCACGCTCCTTGACTACTGTTCCGAGAGTTTTTATCCACTCGTAGAAAAGGTCTTTTGAAAAGTGCGGACTTTGGAAGATGACGCTTAATCCATTGGCGATTTCAAGCGGATTAGATAACGTATCCTTTAGCACAACGCCGCTCTTTCGTGCGCTCCAATCCATGTTAGCAATAAACTCTGCTCTATCTTTGGCATCCTTGAAATTCTTTGCACTCGTTTCAATAATAATATCATTATAAGGCTTTAGTAATCTTGGATACGCTTTGTCTGCGAACCATTCATATCTTGTTGAAGATTCTGGGCAAAGTACACATCCAACACGGGCAATGCCTTTCTTATACGCACAGTTTATCAGCAAATCGTTAGCGAAGATATACAGCCACAGTTCGTGTGCGCCCCAGTCCAAAATCGGCATCACGTTTATTTGCGAAGCATTTTTCGCTCCAAGTGCCATATCATCCGGAACGCCTTTGCGTCCTGCGTTAAGATTACTCGCCTTGTTATCTTCACTATTACTCGAACGAGTAAGGCTTTCTTCGGCACGCACACCAGTAAACGCCATCACCTTAATTGCAGTTTTATCTAATTTGCTCTTCAAAAGCATCAGCGCGGGAGTACTCTTATGTACGGAACAACACCACCTTATTGACCTTGACGGTGGGGCAAAACGCCGCCAGTTTTCAAGCGCTGAACTCTCCGCCGCCGCCTTTATAAACTCCCGCTCTGGGTAGCGAGCCTGTATTTCCTCCCACACCTTATAGGTATCGGGCAATTCCATATCCGTGTCGCTGAATATCACAGGTACGGAGAGCGGCAATACGCGGTGGCAGACATCAAGCAAAGCTACGGAGTCCTTGCCTCCTGAGAATGCTATATAGGCTATGTCGCAACGCCCGATGTCAGCATCGTAGAGTTCCTTTGTGCGACGCTTTGCGTCCGCCACAACTATGTCCATCGTTTCGGCATTTCTGTCGACCATTGCCGCTATGTCAACGGGTTCAAGTTTCAGCTTGCCCTCAAAGAAGAATTCAGGCGACAGCGGCAAACCGTAGCGGGTGTTGTTAAGCTGTGCGAGCTTCTCGCCGTTTACCAAGTAAGCATTCTTCTGCGCCCACAACAGCGGGCGGGTTTCGTTGCGGTCGTAAGTGAACCGCTTGCCAAGCCCCGTAAGGCTTAGTTCCAGTGCAAATACGGGGCGTATTTCGTTAGCCACAAATTTTCCTGTTTGTGTTGTCAGTAGATAGCCGCCCGTAGTTTTGTCCCAATTAAAATAATACATACCAACTTTGCACCTCGACGAATTCACCCTTTCGCCATTCGCGTCCAGGTGCGCTCTTATAATAGTAGGCAATCAATCGCCTGTAGGTCTTTTGGTCGGGGATATTGAACTCTTCCTTGAAGTTCAGACCCATATCAAAACTTAATGCTGTGTGCAACGCCTCTTCGGTCGGAGTTAGTCCGAGTTCCTCAAAACGTGACAGCACTCGCTCCAGCACCTCAGAAAAATCATCGGACAAACCGAGTGCGTCAAGCGTCTGATAGCACACAATGCCGTTAATCTCTGTTTTAACTATCTCTTCGGCGTACTCTTTTATGATGTTAGCGATGAGCAATTCGGAAAACGCCGAAAACTTCTCTTTTAATCCAATTTCATCTGCAACGCCGCCAAAATCGTTATGGATTGAGTGCAAAAGCAAGTTAGCGACTTTCATTAAAGATTCGTTGACGTTAAACTCTTGCGTTCGCACAATTTTTGTACTGAGTTGCCCCACACATCGCAGGGAACTCTGATTGTTCAGATGATTGAACAAATCCTCAAAATCCGTTAAGTTACGAATAACATTTTCGTTGATATTAACTCTGAAAATATCGTACAATGCCACAAGTTCAAAACAACCAAACGCGTTTAGCCATTCACCAACTACGTCAAACAGCAATTCGATATTCTCTTCAGTAATTATGTTGGCGAGGGGAAAATAAACGTCATCGTTGCGACGAAACATTGTTTGCTTCATCGCGCCTTGAAGGACATCGTTAATCTGTAGGCCAACCTTGTCTTCGAG
>CAYGHY010000230.1:0-4809 GCA_964349435.1 uncultured Oscillospiraceae bacterium | reverse complement strand
CTATCATCATGAAAGCGAAGATATGCGATGATAGTGTAAAGGAATATGGCAATGTCAAAGAATTGATAACAGAGATAACCATATACGAGGATCAGCCTTACATTGACCTTCAATATTTCTTAAAAGACAAGGAAAAGACATTCTGCGTAGAAACGGGACATTTTGCATTCCCGCTTAATCTGGAAAACTCGCAGATTAATATTAACAAGATTGGAAGCGTCATAAATCCGGCGGTTGATATAGTAGAAGGTGCAAATCACACTCTATACTGCTGTGAGAATTGGGTTGATGTAACTGACGGAGAGAAAGGCATGGCTGTTATTCCATTCGATACACAACTGTTTTCCGTAGGAAGCCATGGCATACTCAAATATAGAAGGAAGTATGAAAAGGAAGAACCGGTACTTTTCTTTAATGCCTTTAATAACAGCTACGGCTGCAATTTCCCCCAATGGATGGGTGGTGATTACTCCTTCCGTTATAGGTTGATTCCACACAAGGGCGACTGGAAACAGGGAAATATTGCGAAGCAGGCATTTGAAAGTGTAGCCGCCCCGCTTGTCGGATTTTCTACCGGTGAAAAGAAGAGCAAAGGCCGCCTTCTTGCCTGCATTGAACTGATTCAGGAACTGGAGGGAATGGAGATAGTATGTTTCAAACCAGCGGAAAAGGGAGAAGGCTTTATTTTGCGGCTGAGGGAGATCACAGGAGAAAAGCATAAAGTCAGGCTTGTATTCTTGCGGGATTTGGAAAGCCTAGCAAAATGCGATCTACAGGAGAGGGTGCAGGAAAATGCGAAAGTACAGATGAATGGAATTGAATTTGAAACAGAACCCTTTGAGATACATAGCTTTTTTATAGAGACCAAGATAGCAGGACATACAGCAAAGCAGTTAACATAATAAGCCTATGGGAAAGGCTGTACCATTGGTAATTGATATGAGCAAATGGGATACGTGGGCGCTTAGAGCTACTGAATTCAGGGATGTGATGGCAAGGTTTGCAGATGCGGAGGCGATATGGGAGTTACCGTACTGATACCAGATAAGATCTACTGATGGTCAGGAAGCTGTCGGACTGGCATGGATGGATCTGACGGGAACTGCCAGAGGAACAGAAAATCTGCGGTACGGAGTGTCCATATTGAATGACTGCAAATACAGTTCGGATATAAAAGATAATGAAATGAGGCTCACTCTGGTCAATAGTCCCATCTATGCAGATCATTTCGCCGACCAGAGGCATGCGACCGCAGAAGTTATGGACCAGAGCATACAGGAATTAGGCTATAAAATTGTCCCGCATGCGGGTGACTGGAGGGATGCCGGTATAGTAAAAAAAGCCTGTGTGATTAATACACGTGTTATACAGGTTGCCGCGATCTATCACAAGGGTCCGCTGCCGAAGAGCTTCTGTGGTATCAGGATAGAATGTAATAATGTCATTGCCACAGTGTTTAAAAAAGCCGAGGATGGTGACGGTCATATTCTCAGGTGCTATGAAACCTCCGGCTTTGCTACAGAAGCGGTAATCAAGATACCCATGCGGGGAAGGAAATGGACTGCAAGCTTTGGAAAATGTGAAATAAAGACCTTTTGCATACCGGAAAATGCAGATGAAGCTATACCTGAAAAGAATCTTCTGGAAATGCAAAATGAATAACAGAAAGGATAATACTATGAGTTCAAAAGAAAGACTGGATAAGACACTTAAATTTGCGGAAGGCGTCGAACGCCATGAAGTCTGTTCACACTAGGGTTATGATAGGTGAAGGTGAAGTGCCACGGTACGAATTGAATATGGAAGGGGAACTAAATCTAAAAACGGAAGATGGTTCTTGTCGTGGAATAGAAGAGAGACTTCGCAGAACTCTATACTTGTGGAAACATATGAGGGTTGATTTGGTTGTCGAGCCATATGTGGATATATGTGGATGTCACTAAAATTATCCTGATTGATTGACTGCGGAGTTGGTATATGAAATCCTATTCAACCTAAAACTAAGGACATACAGCCTGAAAATCTGATATATATGCTTGAGGCTACAAATAAATTTAGCAAAGGAACCTACAGTAATGAACAGAATGGAACAGGTAAAAAAGGCAATTCATAGGAATAATCCCGACTATGTCCCCGTCCTGTTTTTCAATAGCGATAAGGATCAGTCTGATATCATACTGATAGATGTAGTAAGGCATTTTATGGGTGAAAAAGAGGATATGTCCGAGTGGGGCTTTCAATGGGAGCGCCATGATGAAACCATGGGCCAGCCCAGAGAAGAACTGATTAAGGACTTGAGTGATTTTCCCGGGTTTAGAGTTCCGGATGCATATGATAAAAGCCGTTTCGCACAGGTGGAGACCATAAGGAAGCAGTATGGTGATGACAAGTATTATCTGGCAAGTCTAGTCCTTACGGGGTTTACAATTATGACCTTTTTAAGAGGCTTTGAAAACACCCTGAGTGATTTCTATGAAAATCCCGAAGAAATAGAGAAGCTGGCAGAGAAGGTATTCGGATTTGAGGAAGAAATTATCAAGCAGCTAAAGGACTATGGGTTTAGCGGGGTTGCCTTATATGACGACTGGGGGACTCAGACAAACCTGATCATATCACCAAAAATGTGGAGGAATTTCTTCAAGCCAAGGTACAAAAGGCAAATCGCTCTTGCTCACAAATATGGACTGGATGTATATTTTCACTGTTGTGGGTACATCTATGATATTATACCTGACCTCATTGAAATTGGTGTCGATATGCTGAATCTCAGCCAGCCGAACATATTTGATATAGAAAAACTGGGAAAGGATTTCGGAGGAAAGGTGTGCTTTGTTTGTCCGGTAAGCTATCAGACGACATCCCTTTCCGGGACAAAAGAGGATATATATGCAGATGTCAGGAGATTGGTAGACAACCTTGGGTGTTATCATGGAGGCTTGATTGGCTATGTCGAGGAATATCATTCCATAGGCATGTCGGATGAAAACTATCAACATTGTATTGATGCCTTCAGAAAATTGGGAAGGTACAGGCAAACTTATGCGCAATATGGAGAAAAATTACACTAAAGCTCTGGGGGAGGATATATGGGAAATTTAATCGGGGTTGACATCGGCGGCACAAAATGTGCCATTGTCTTGGGCAGCCATATAAGCAAAGCAGAAAATAAGGGTAGCGAGGGGTTAGACATACAGGACAGGATGGCATTCCCGACGGGAAACCAAATAGGAGTACAAAACACGATCGACAGGATACTGCAAAACATCCGGGACATCCTCGTCAAAAATGGTGTGAAAACCGGAGATCTGGAAGGGATAGGTATCAGCTGCGGTGGACCTCTGGACAGCAATAAGGGAATAATCATGTCTCCGCCCAATCTTATAGGGTGGGATAATATTAAAATAGTTGAATTGCTTGAAAGGGAATTTGGCATAAAAACACGGCTTCAAAACGATGCAAATGCCTGTGCTCTTGCAGAGTGGAAGTACGGTGCGGCAAGAGGCTACAGAAACGTAATATTCCTTACCTTCGGGACCGGTATGGGCGCAGGGCTGATCCTTGACGGCAGGCTTTACAACGGGACGAATGATATGGCTGGAGAAGTTGGCCATATCAGGCTTGACAATATTGGCCCGGTCGGGTATGGAAAAATGGGATCCTTTGAAGGTTTCTGCAGTGGTGGAGGAATTGCCCAGCTTGCCAGGATGAAAGTACTTGAGAGGCACCAGACAGGTAAGGAGGTTATCTTCTGTAAAGGGGTTGAAGAACTTGACGGACTGAATGCCAAAATAGTAGGCGACGCAGCAGAGGCAGGAGATGAGCTGGCTAAAGAAATATATGCCATATGTGGTCAATACCTAGGTAAAGGCCTGTCGCTGCTTATCGACATATTAAACCCGGAGATAATAGTCATCGGGAGCATATTTGCAAGAAGCAGAGAACTGCTCATGGAATCAGTCATGGATGTTGTAAAAAAAGACGCCCTCAGCCATTCATTGAATGTCTGCAGGATAGTACCCACAGGGCTTGGTGAGAAAATAGGCGATTATGCCTCCCTGGAAGTCGCAATATATGAAAAATGAAAGAGGTGAGTTCGATGTTGCCTGAAGTAAATAGAATATTCGAAGATCTGTTTAAGAGATTCCCACAACTGAGCGTGTGCAAACAGGATATTGAAAAGGCATTTGAAGTTTTGAAGGATTGTTATGAAAAAGGGGGGGGAATACTGGTATGCGGTAACGGTGGCAGTGCAGCTGACTCTGAGCATATCGTAGGCGAGCTAATGAAGGGGTTTCTTAAAAAGAGGCCGATATACGAAAAAGACAAAGAAAGCTTGAAAACATGGTTCCCCAATGAATGGGAATACCTTTCAAACAACCTTCAGGGAGCCCTTCCTGCAATATCTCTTGTAAGCCAGACCGCCCTGTCTTCCGCATTTATAAATGACGTTGCTCCCGACATGGTTTTTGCCCAGCAGGTCTATGGCTATGCAAAGGAAGGGGATGTACTATTAAGCATCAGCACATCGGGGAAAGCTAAAAATGTGGTTAACGCTGTTATGGTGGCAAAAGTCCTGGGTGTAAAAACGATTGGGATGACAGGAGAAAAGGGTGGATTGCTGCAGGGCCTTTGCGATGTAACCATAAGGGTGCCTTCTGATGAGACTTCCAGGGTGCAGGAGTATCACCTCCCTGTATATCATGCGCTCTGTGCAATGATTGAAGAGGTGTTTTTTGAATAAAAATCTATTGTTAGTTTTTATTTTGCATCTATTTAATTCGTCATTTTAGTGGTTTATCTGTATATGGT
>CAYGHY010000229.1:0-4816 GCA_964349435.1 uncultured Oscillospiraceae bacterium | reverse complement strand
GACAATTTTAACGTAACAGCTTTGGACACATCAAAGTGGAGCTTTATGAACATGGGAAGCCCCGGCACTGCGGAATACAGTTTTCCTGGAGATGGTACCATAAGACTCCAGGAATCAAACATGTTCTATGAGGGCCATGCTCTGGTTAGCAAGAAGTACCTTGCCAAGGAATCCAGTATGGTAAAGGCAAGGATCAAGGCATATGAATACGGAGCGGGAACAGGCTTTTATGCCGGTGATGGCTGTTATGACAAATATATAGCTTTTTACATCCTTGATGATGGACATCTGGAGGTGAGGGTGCCGGGTGGGATCCAGAATGGAGATGCTTTCATGTCCAAGGGTCAGGTAAGGCATTATACGGCGTTTAAATCGACGGCTTCCTACACAGTACCTGCCGACTTGAAAGTGGTCAGGGCGAACAACATCTACAGCTTCTACTACAACACGACATTGATTACCACTTATACATATAATGAGATCACCACTGATGCAAGAGCAATGCTAAAAAGCTTGAGTGATTATGAATTCAGTGCACCAGGGTTATTCAAGACAGCAGATTTTGACTATGTTTACCTGGATGGAGATGCTCCAGTAGGAACCATAAGCGGAACAATAAGGGATCTTTCCTCCAATGGGATCCCAGGCGCCAGCGTACATATCGCCGGTCAGGAGCACTACTATGTTGCAGCAAACAGCAGCGGTCAGTATACCGTCAACAATGCACCCAGAGGAGCCTTCAAGGTTATCTCTGCAGCGGAAGGATATTTATTCAACTCTCAGGATATCACTGTAGTTGAAAATACAACCAACACCTGTAATATCACCCTGACACAGGAGACCCAGTCCAATATTCCAAGAAGCGAATACAACCGGCCAGACTTTGACAGGTCGGACGTCTGGTACAATCTCAACGGGACATGGAGCTTTGACTTTGATAAGGGCAATGCAGGGGAAAGCCAGAGCTGGTACTCCAGCCATACTTACACCAAAGCCATCAAGGTACCCTTTTCCTGGTCTTCTCTTGAAGCTTTCGGAGAAGGTGAGCTGGCTGATGGGCGTACGCTCCACGAAGCAAACCCGTATTTTGTCAACTACAAAACCAGTGGACAAAATGGCTGGTACAAAAAAACATTTACCGTTCCGGAAAGTTTTCCCAGCGGCAAGGATATTATTCTCAAAATAGGTGCCTGTTCTGCAGTAACCAAAATATGGCTGGATGGCAGCTTCGTGGGCATGGGCTCTGAGCAGTATGGGCAGATGGATATAAACCTGGGACAGCTGACGCCGGGAAGCAGTCATACATTGGTTATCAAGGCCCAGTTTCCTTACAACAAGGATGTGGTCAACCTTGGCAAGCAGGTATGGTGGTTCAATCAGTCGCCCGGAATATGGCAGACCATATGGATTGAGCCCAGAGACATGGAGTATCTGAAATCTCTTCATGCAACACCCCAGCTTACTTTCTCGGGAAGTACATGCACAAATGCGGATGTCAGATTCGACATCGCAGCTGCCATATTTTCCGAGACGGTAAGATTTGAAGCCGAAAATGGAACTCTTAACGGGTTAAGTACCTATACAGCTAATCCTTACTATTCCGGCAGCGGGTATGTTTCCAACTGGACCAGCAACGGGCAGTATGTAGAATTTACCGGAAGTGCTCCTGCCGGAATATATCAGTTGAGATTCAGATATGCTGCTGGAGACGGGCATGCTACCAGATATATCACAGTAAACGGAAATACTCTTGATACCAATTTTCAATTTCCCGGAACACCGGGATTTGATACATGGGAGTATGTAACAGTCAATGTGAGCCTTAATACAGGCAGCAACACCATAAGAATAGGATATGACAGTACTCTGGGGAACAGCAGGAATCTGGCACTGGACTATATGGCTGTGACAGCAACGCCGGTTGGGAGAACAGCAGATATCACGGTATATGATCCTGACAACAACCAGGCAGGAACTGCAACAGTAAGCTTGAATGCTGTCAGCGGTGGTAAGGACAGTAATGGAAACACTACAATAAACATTCAAAATCCTCAGCTTTGGAGAGTAAATAACGGTAAACTTTACACTGCTGTCATTACATTGAAGAATGGAGCGGTAGCACTGGATACGGTGAAGATCAGCTTTGGTCTTAGAAGTGTAAAGATTGACTGGGCTCCGGGGCATAGTCCTGCAGAGCAGCAGGATGTACACAATCAATACAAGTATGTATTTCTTAACAACCAGCCGGTATACATAGCCGGAGTGATGGATCAGGGGTATAATCCCTGGGGTATATACACTTACAAATCCTATGGCTCATCCACACAAAAAGGGAGCATCCAATATGACCTTGAAAAGGCAAAGGAGTTTGGATACAACACGGTCAGGATGCACATAAAGGAAAACGAGCCCTTGTGGTATTACTATTGTGACAAAATCGGGCTCATGGTATGGAATGAGCATCCTTCCAACGAGATGGCCGTTGCAGATAATTATACATGGAGAGGCGTATTTGAAAACCAGCTTCGGGGTATGCTGAACAGGAGATACAATAATCCATCCATTATCATCAACTCTGTATTCAATGAGTCATGGGGCATAGAAGGTACACAAGGCAGTTCTCCCTGGACAAACGCAGACAGACAGCAGTGGCAGGAGGACATGGCGGTATTGAGCAAGTCACTGGATGGTACGAGATTGGTATGTGACAACTCGGGCTATGGAAAAACCATGGAGACCGATATCAATGATTTCCATTCCTATCCTGGGACTTTTTCTGAAGCAAGAGAGTCTTGGAAAGAAATGCTTGATAAACTTATATTTCCTAGTTCCACCTTCAATTTTTATAATCATATGAATGAACCCGGTCATAAAGGGGACATGCTTCAAAGTGGACAACCTTTAATTATCAGTGAATTTCTTCATTACGACAGGATGGACACATTAATTAGAATTTTTGCTAAAGCTGCAGGCTACATAAGAATGAATATCGCATCTCAGGAGCATGAGGATGCAAGCCCTTTGACTGCAGATAGATACCAGCGTGATTTTGGTTATGTTGACAGATTATTTAACTATCGCGGATATGAAATGATTAATGGCGATGATATAGTTATAATAGACCGAAATAGGGTAGAAAATGTATTTGCATGTGGGATATTTTCTGCGGATGTATATACTTCACATTTCAGCTTTAACACATACAGCAATGTAACACTGAAATGGATGGTCTCCGGCACGGACAATATGGGAAATACCATGAACAATATACTTTCAGGGGATCAAAGCGTATCTTTTACGCAATTTAGTGCGAAAAAAGCTACTACTATCAGTTTTACAATACCTGATTCTGTGAAAGGGGCATATTTGTTTGTATGGGTGGAGAGTAGTGAAACAGTTATATGTCAAACATATATCCAACTAAATATTCTTGGTACCCTAGAAC
This sequence comes from uncultured Oscillospiraceae bacterium, assembly GCA_964349435.1. GTDB lineage: Bacteria > Bacillota > Clostridia > Acetivibrionales > DTU013 > CAYGHY01. The sequence continues at coordinate 1,371 of CAYGHY010000229.1, read as the reverse complement.
CATATTCTAATGATAGAAGGATGGTTTACCAAATTATACCTGCGTTCTACAGTTCTTATTCGTGGAATTCATTTCATGGGTCTTTTAAAAATGGAGAAAGCTCTATTGTATGGGGAATGAAGGATGGATATTATGAGTATGAAATCCTACATGCAAATGGAAAGTGGATTGAATCTACAACAAACGGTAAAATCATTTTCGAAGGCTCTGCAAGAGCGGCTGCCGCAGGAGTTATGCTGACAGACGAAATTAAAGAAGGAACAGCTATTGAGGTTGCTATCAACGAAGAACAAATTGGAAAGGTATTTCCGGAAGATGATCCATTTGATGAAAAGGCACTTTTTACAACTGTTAGCTGCTGCGAGTTTTTTTCATATGCCTGTCAGGGAAAGTACGGCTATGGTTATCGATATGAATTGGAAATTGAACAGTGTACTCTTCACAAAATACTGCTTGACTTGAAAAACGGAGCCTCATTAAGACTGCGATTTACAGCTTCTGGAGGAGGCTTAACGATTTATGGGGCACGAACAGGCAGATATGGCGTCAACCCGATGCTGATTTTTGAAAGCAATAACACTTGAAAGCAAAAAATCTATTTTGATAGGAGAAGGATTGTAGTGAAAATAAAAAGCATTCCAAGACCTGAATACCCAAGACCGGATTTTGAAAGAACAGAATGGATGAATTTGAATGGTGAATGGGGTTTTGAATTAGATGATGCTAATACCGGCGAGAAAGAAGGTTGGTATATTGATAGAGTATTTTCAAAAAAGATTATCGTACCATTTTCTTATCAATGCGAATTTAGTGGTATAAATGACAAGAGTATGCACGAAAATCTCTGGTATAGGAAGGAATTCTCGTTACCGGAAAGTATGGCCGGCAAAAGGATCATGCTTAATTTTGGCGCTGTCGATTATATTTGCAAGGTATGGTTGAATGGCAGTTATATCGGCTTTCATAAGGGAGGGTACACACCTTTCAAAATGGATGTGACTGAGTTCATCAATCAAGATAAAAACACTCTCGTGATAAAAGTAGAAGATAGGTATGAATGTGTACAACCCAGGGGTAAGCAGTATTGGAAGGCAGAACCTGATAGATGCTGGTATACAGCAACATCCGGAATATGGCAAACGGTATGGTTGGAGGTAGTTGGAGACAATTTTATTGATAAGGTCAGAATGACTCCTGACATAGACTTAAGGAACGTTGTAATTGAAGTTTATCTCGACAAATACCAACCTGAACTGGAAGTATTAATAAAAGTAATGTATCAGGGTTCTCTGGTAAATCAGATTAGAACAAATATTTACAGGAGAATTTTGAAAGTCACACTGGATATAAATGAAGAGGATTATATAGATG
>CAYGHY010000228.1:0-4831 GCA_964349435.1 uncultured Oscillospiraceae bacterium | reverse complement strand
ATATCTCGATTATCACGGCTATATCGGCTGTAATTAAACCGCTAGAACTGTCACGAAAGTATTCAGTAGTACCTGTTTATATAGCCAAAGACGGATCGTGGTACAGCGATCAAAAATTGAAGAACATAAAACTTTATCAAGGTGGCGGGATAGAAGAGTTTTGCAAGAAAAACAAGCCAGTTTTGGTATCTTTTAACGGCGGTCTGACCTTACAGCAAAAGAGCCGGGGTAAAAAAATTAGCGTAGACATAGCTTTCCCAGCGATGCACGGGACTTACGGAGAAGATGGCAGTTTGATGGGGACGTTACGCATGGCGAACATTCCATTTGTCGGTTCTGACATGCAAGCAAGCGTTATTTCGATGGACAAGGTGTTGGCAAAACAAGTAGTGCGGGCAAACGGTATCCCGACTCCTAAATTCGTGTCTTTTTCAAAGAATGAGTTTGAAACCTCGCCCGAGGGAATTGCCAAAGAGGTTGTGGATAATTTACCATTTCCAGTGTTCGTAAAACCCGCCCATCTAGGCTCTAGTATCGGTATTACTCGAGTGTCGGACGCCAAGGATTTGATAAATGCCATAGAAGTAGCCGTGCATTACGATGACAGGGCGCTAGTTGAACAAGAAGTGTCTAACCTGATAGAAGTAACGGTGCCAATAATGGGCAACGATATTTTGCAGCCGGCGCTAGTAGAGCGTCCGCTGTCGGACAAAGAAAAGTTCTTTGATTTTGACACCAAATATATGCACGGTGGCAAGAAAAAGGGCGGCTCTGACACTGTTGGATCTCAGGGATACAGTGAGGTACCAGCTAAAATAGACAAGGAATTATACGACAGGGCTGTAAAAACTGCCGAAGATTCATATATTGCCACTGGCGCGAGCGGTTTATCCAGAATTGACCTGTTGATAGACGAAAAAGATAAGACTGTGTACTTTAATGAAATCAATCCTCTGCCAGGTAGCCTGTATGCGCATAACTGGCGTCAAGCCGGCGTATCGGGCGTGCAACTAGTAGATAAATTAGTTGAGCTGGCCGAAGAACGCTTCGCGGCCAAGCAAAAGATAGAAAACACCTTCCAAACTAGCTTCTTGAAGCAATTCTAAACACAGCGCAACACAGTTAGTAATAAAAATCCCAACCGCGAAGGCTGGGTGTATTATTTGGTGGCTCCTCCCAGACTCGAACTGGGGACACAAGGCTCTTCAAGCCTCTGCTCTACCAACTGAGCTAAAGAGCCACGCAATGTTTATGACCTTACTAGCATACGTGACAAGGGGTATTTTTTCAAGGTTGCGCTAACTCTTCGACTTGAACTATATCGATTTTTTCTCTATAATTTCCGTAGTTAGTGGCTGTTTAACCCAAACCATTAAACCAAGAACTCATTCTGTTTGATGGTTTGAGAGGAGCAGCGATGATAATCTCAAAGAACTATACGCTTGACGGATGGTTCGGGAGATTTATAGTCAGCTGCGACGAGCGGGTGTAGCTCAGTTGTTTAGAGCGCTTCCTTGCCAAGGAAGAGGTCGAGAGTTAGAGTCTCTTCACCCGCACCAATTTTACACCTAGAAAAACTCCCTTGATCGGGAGCTTTTTGTTTATTGATTGGTTGCGCAGTTTCAACTTTAGTCCGGTCAAGTCGACCTCACGAGACAAAAACACTATTGTACAGATTGAACCGAAAGTTATAACCTTTTTGAGTCCTCTAGCTGGGAATTACCCACGAGTAGATAGTGCGATATAAGGTTAGGTTATCTAGGTACCTTTTCTCCCACATATTCTTACCATCTGATTCAAGCCTGTCCTTTTCGAGATAGCTATGGACTTCCGCTGTTACACGGATGTTGTAAGGACTGTTGGAAATGCCCGACAACTTAACGGCATTATTGGTTGCGTTTCCCACCCATACCAAATCATTGTTGTTATCTCCGCTGATTCCGCCCCTTACGACAAGAATGGTGCCTACATCTATGCCAATTCCATAGTCAAACAGTACGCCATTCAACGATCCCTTGTCCTTAAGAAACGCGTCTGCCTTTGGTTTAAGAATTTCTTTGCAGAAGTATTTCATTTGCATGGCTGCTTTGGCTGCGTTATTGCATTTTCGCGGACCTACAAAGGCGACAAGCACCCCGTCACCATTAAAGCTTCGGACTTCACCTCCATTATCTTTGGCAATTTTAGATATTCCCCATAGAAAAGATTTATAGATTCGAGCAGCCGTAACTCTTCGCACCGAGGCCATGATTTTAGTTGATTCTCGCAAGTCTATAAATAGCATTGCGAGATCAACTTGTTTTCCATGTTTACCAAACTTCAAATCTGACACTTGAGGAATACTAGTAGTTTTTATTACCTTGTACCCGCCCTCGAAAAAAGTATCTACACCTTTCTGATAGTCATCTAGCTTACCCATGGGTTAGCCTGGCGACCTCTACTACAAACAATAACCAGACAACTAATCCAGCCAGAAAAAGCCCCACAGCATCTTTGTAGTGGCTATGTTTTTTCTTACTGATTTTAGAAGTTATGTGTATTTGGTCAATCAACTCATCCTTATAGTTAACTGCAGAAAGGGCCTTTATTTTTTTCCTGAAATCCTTGTTCGAAAGTTGAGCAATGGATCCAAAGTATATGTGTGATTTTTTTGGTCCCAAAGATGTTCGAGGACTTACTGCCATTAGTAGTTTCGTGAGTCCATACATGAGCAGAATTACGCTGCCCACCAAAAGGGCTAAAGCTAAAATACTTGGTTTGCTGTCACCACGCGTTAACAAGTCGAAGGTTGGCTTGGCTATGATGGATACAGTGGCTGCTTCCAGAACAAGGCCTATGCTGATTTTTTGATCGGCAGAGATTATCCAAGCTCTAACTGTTTCGAGTAGCTTTTCAAGTTCTTTTGTGCCCATAATTTACCTCATCAGGGTTCTAAGGTTAGCGGATAAGGTATTTTTAATTTGGGCTAACATTTCGTAATTTTGATCATTTTCTGCCATGAGTTCTGCGGTACCGAGTGAATACAGCATAAAATCCAGCGGTTGGATGATGTCCTTATTGGACTTATACTGACGAACCATCTTTTGATAGAACGGGTGCATTACATTCCAGTTAACTACTACCCTCCGGCCATCCATGTCTGCCTCGTAGAGATCTCCGTGTTCACCAAGATCAACTTCACCAATTTTGACTGGTGATGGCCTGCTGCCCGGCTGAGTTTCAGAAACCTTAATATGCTCTCCACCAGTACCTGTTGGCTTATTGCCATCTCCTTTTTTTCTATTTTCAGAGTGCCGAACACCTTTAAGTTTAGGAGCTTGCAGAAGCTTACTCTTGCTGGAAATTACCTTTTCTGATCCTGAATGATCTGTCTTTTCCGAAGGATCAGTTGCTTTCATTCGTTCAGCTTCACGGGCAATCACTCGTAGATGCGGGGTGACTAATCTTTCAACAGAATCTGTTATGGCTTGAATTGGCTTCACTGCCTGCTTGGCAAAATTAACACCCATAACTTCATCTAGCTCATCGGAGAAACCAATCTCTGCACGAAAACGGTTGTAGCGGTTGTGCTTTTCCAATAAATCCAGTCGTTGAGCTGCTGCAATTTCTCGCTGGTTACGAACCACATAAAAGCCTTGGTTAGCCTGGTTGTACTTTAAGGATTGTCCTTCGTAGCTACTCTTATATGGAAGTGTTACGACCTTGATGGTTAGGTCTCCATACTTAGTTTCGACCGTCTCATCCAACATCAAATTCGTTTCTTTGTTGCTTAATTCAAGCGGGTCAATTTCTTCAATCTTCTTGCCGTTTACAACCATCGTTTTTCCTGCAGCAATATAATGCCTGTAGACTTGTCCGAAATCTTGGATAAGCTTTCGGGCAAAGGCATTTGTGTCGGTTGTATGAATACGATCGCAGTTGGTCAAGGCGACTACTGTGCCAGTGCCGTTTGATGAAAACTGATCTAGCATTCTTTTATCTGTAGGGTGTGCTCCATCGATATCAGCTACCCACTCATTAGTCTTATCGATCTCATCAATATCCAGTATGCCAGTTAAAGCCTCTTTTCCATTCTTTGTGGTAACCGACAGCTTTCGTGCGATAGACCAACTTGCAGTTACCAAGCCCATGCCGTACTTACCTAAATCTCCACTATGCTTTTCGGTATCGGAGCCGAGCTTTAGGGCTTCGGTAAGGGTTTGTACATCCATACCAACCCCATTATCCATAACACTAATTTTTACTTTGTCACCCTCTTTAACAATTGCAATCGCTATTTTATCCGCCTGTGCATCAAGCGAATTGTCCACTATGTCTGCTACTGCTGAATATGAGGAATATCCAACTGCTCTAAGCGATTCGGCAGTTCGTGCCGCGTTTGGGGTTATATTGACTCTTGCCATGATAGTTCTCCTAAAATTTTTTATAAAAACAAAAAAATACGCCTAGCTAGCGTACTATATATTCAATACTATTATCATGGCTGACTCCTTTGCTCGATGATGAACACCAAGCGAATCGTTAAGTTTGTTGGCTCTCGATTTACACCAAGAGCATACATAAAGGCTACTACTTTACTGTGTTTAAGTCAATACTCTTCAGACAGTTAATTTCCAGTACCAGTAGGGTTATAACCTCAGCGATAATGCGCACCGAAGGAGAATTATCGGACGCTTCGGCATCTTTCTTCTTGTTGAGAGTGTGTAAATAAAACTCAAGCAGGTGTAAAATAGTGATGTAGGTCACTAATAGAAAGGGGTAGGGGTATGGCAAAATATATTGATGGATTTGTACTAGTAGTGCCTAAGGGCAAAGAAGCTGAGTATGAGGA
>CAYGHY010000227.1:0-4885 GCA_964349435.1 uncultured Oscillospiraceae bacterium | reverse complement strand
CATGAGGGCTGGGTGTTCGCAGGCCTATACAGCGACGAGGGCATTTCCGGAACCAGCATCCGCAGGCGCAAGGGGTTTCAAAGGATGATCGCCGATGCCTTGGCTGGGGAAATTGACCTGATCGTCACCAAGTCCATCTCCCGTTTCGCTCGCAACACAGTGGACTCCATCAGCACCATCCGACAGCTCAAAGCCAAAGGCATTGAGGTATTCTTTGAGAAAGACGGGCTGTGGACCTTTGATCCAAGCGCGGAGCTGACCATTTCCATCCTCAGTTCCATCGCACAGGAGGAAAGCCGGAACCTGAGCCAGAACGTGACCTGGGGTCAACGCGCGCGGTTTGCCGAGGGCAAGGTCACCCTGCCGTACAAGAATTTCCTAGGCTATGACCGGGGAGAGGATGGAAGGCCTGTGGTCAATGAGGAACAGGCAGAAATTGTGCGCCGGATCTACCGGTTGTTCGTGGACGGCAGGACAGTTTCGGCTATCGCAAAGACGCTGACAGCGGAGGGAGTGCCTACGCCTGCCGGGAAGCAGAAGTGGCAGACAAGGGTGGTGGAGAGCATCCTGACCAACGAAAAGTACAAAGGGGACGCCTTGCTGCAAAAATCCTTCTGTACAGACTTCCTGACCAAGAAGATGAAGAAGAACGAAGGCGAGGTTCCCCAGTATTATGTGGAAGGCAGCCATTCCCCCATCCTCAGCGCCGCGCTGTTCGACCATGTGCAGGAGGAACTGCGGCGTAGGAAGGGAAGGGGCAATACTCCCAGTACCAGCTGCTTTTCAGGGCGTATCGTCTGCGGAGACTGCGGCGGCATTTATGGCAGTAAAGTCTGGCACAGCACCAGCAAGTACCGTCGGACAGTCTGGCAATGCAACGGCAAGTTCAAGGGCACAGAGAAATGCACAACGCCACACCTGTACGAGAAAGACATCAAGCAGGCCTTCGTGGATTTTGCCAACAGTCTGATCACGGACCGTCAGGGCATCATCCAAGGGTTGAAAGAATCGCTGACGGCCATTACCGACAACACCGCCCTAGAAAGGGAACGGGACGCGCTTCAAGAAGAGTGCGAAGTCGTGCTGGAACTCCTTCGGAAATCAGTTCAGGAGAATGCCCGGGAACCGCTCGACCAGGTTGAATACAAGGCGAAAGAGAGTGGTTTGACTAAGCAGTACGATAAAACCAGCAAGCGGTTGATTGAGGTAGAAAAAGACATCACGACGCGCAACGCCAAGCGGAGCGAACTTGAGAGTTTCTTAAAACTGCTGGATAGCAGGGATGAATTACTGACTGAATTCGATGAAAGCCTGTGGTTGGGGATTATTGATAAGTTGAAGGTATATCCGGGAAGTGAATTCACATTTGTGCTAAAGGATGGTAGTAAGGTCTTTTGACCACTACTTCGACAGGCATTTACACCCAATACTTAAGACGGAGCATTTTTTACCCTGGTGGTTGTTGGCATGAAAAATTAATTACGTGAAAGAATCCCGGAAGACATGAGGCCTTTCAGAGATGTGGAATCCTTCAATACCTGTTATAGCGTCATTTAGTGGACGCCCAAGTTTATTGATCGGCATTCAATTTTGAAAATACTGGAAATGGATTATTTTTTAATAAGACGTGGGCCGACCGACTAGCTACAGACAATCCACATGATATATGAACCGCGCGATGATTGCGGAAGACCGCGTCAGATACATGAACCTGGTATCGATCACAGGAAAGCCTCGCAGTCCGGAATTCTAAGGCGCAGGTATCAGCACTGCTCCTGCGCTACAGAGCCGCAGTCCTCTTGCCACTATGTTTGACGGTTGTTCCGCCCCGGTTTAACCAGTTTCTTAGTTTTCAAAGGGTGAGCTGTCGTTACCGATAGACAGCCTGTTAAGTGCAGGGACAGCGTGCTTACATTTCCTCTTGCCAATGCCATCTTCCCCTTTCATGTTCGGATCCATACGCGGACTGCCAAGATATGATTAAAACTCAGCGTAGTGAGTAGGATCTTATTCAGGTAGCATCAATATTTTCTCAACAAACACGGAAGCAATATTGGGATCAAACTGACTTCCTGCGCAGCGCAGAATTTCTTCGATAGCTTCCTGCTTGGAAAGCACCTTATTATATCCCCTGTCATCAGTCATCGCGTCATAGGCGTCAACGACTGAGATGATGCGTGCCTTAAGGGGTATCTTCTCGCCTTTCAACCTTCGAGGATAACCGGTCCCATCCCATCTCTCATGATGGCAAAGGATGATTTCTGAAATGTTATGCAATTCTGATACCGATTGCGCGATTCGATATCCTGTCTCAGGATGTTTCCTGACCTCTTCCCGTTCCTTTTCATCTAGTTTTCCTGGTTTCTTGAGGATGCTCAGGTCAATGCAGATCTTACCGATATCATGCAAAAAGGCAGCAAGCTCAAGTTCATCCAATTCATCACCCCGCAAGCCCATTTCCTTTCCCAGCGTTACCGCCATGGCGGCCATTCTTTCTACGTGTTCTTCTGTTTCGAAGCTCTTCTCAAACAGTGTTGCCTTGATGGAAGCAAGAACAGCGTTGTGTAAGCTTTTTTGCACGAGAAGTTTATGCGTGTACATATGCCCCGCCGCTATCTTGACCACGTTTGAAAGCAGTTCATCTTCACGTGTTTTTGTGGCATAGCCCAGCGAAACGCTAGTGTAGTGGATCCCTGCGCGGGGGTGGGCATTGCGGTGCTCACACATGCTTTTGATGCGTCGATACACGTCGTATACCTGGCTGCTATCGGTATGGGAAAGCAGGATGAGGAATTCATCGCCTCCTACCCTTCCGATAATATCCTCTTGCCGGCTGCATTCCTTCAAGATGGATGAGACCTCTTTGAGCAGGGCGTCGCCTTCTTCGCGGCCGAAGGCGTCATTGATAAGCATCAGTCCGTCCACATCACACATGATGACAGAAACAGGTAGAGCGTTTTCCGCTTCAATCCGGGTTATCTCGCGATCTATGTAGCATCTGTTGTACAGCCCTGTCATGACATCATAGGTATTTGTGTACTGGATCTCTGCTTCCCTTTGCTTTTTTTGTGTAATGTCCTGAAGCAGATAGAGGCGGCTGTTCGTGTCAAACTGATCGGATTTCACAGCGGCTGTTATAATGTGGACCCAGCTCTCTGAGCCGTCCGGTTTTATAAATTGCTTGTCCAATTCATACGCATCAGTCGGGCCTTTTTGAAACGCTCGGAGATCATGTCCTTTGGCTTTAGGGTCATCCTCCGGGCAGGTCAGATCATTCAAATCGATTGCGGTCAATCCTTCCTTTGGTCTGCCGGTGATCGACCCGAGCATTTTGTTGGCAAGCAAAATACCGTTTTCATTTTTAATGGCAATGCCGATCGGTGCCTGCTCATATAGGGTCCTCATTTGTGTTTCACTTTCCTTAAGCGCCTCTTCCATCTTGATTTGGTCAAGGCGTGTTGAGATTATCATCGCCACTAGTACAACACCAAACGGATACCATATCAGCATTGGCAAAGCAACTCTGTGCAGCACATCCGTGACATTATTAACTAGTAGGATAAACATACATGCCAAAAGTAGCAGATGCGTTGCCAGACCAAACAGATACAGTTCCAGCCATATAGGCTTTCTGATTTCGCCGTTCGATTTCAATCGGTACCTTTGCCAGAGCAGGCTGAACCCCGCTGTGACTATTGTTGAAATCACACCCAACCATACGCCTGTACCACCAATAATGAGCCTAGTAACGCATATGACAATGACGGTAATAGAAACCGGCACAACGCCAAAAAACAGTCCGGTAGTGCTGACGAGGATGGATCGTGTATCAAAGAAGATTCCTGGGACCAATTCGCAGGAGATTCCCAGCAAAAGAACTCCGACTGCTGCCGATGTGCAGCCAATAATGATATTTAAAATGGCTTTCTTTTTTCTGTATGCTTTATATATATACATATGCAGGATACTTGCGGTGAATAACACGGATAAGTTAACAGTGAGATCTCGGAGAAATATCAAATTCATCTGTTAATCTCCTCTTTGGGCATGCATGATGATGCAATGAGGTGTATATAGTATGTAGGAGAATGTCAATAGTAGAAAAAAGGATCAAGAAGCTGGTTTTTTCAGTGTTCTTATCATGACGGATAATTTCTCACAAGATCAAGGTCATTCATTCATAGCCAATTCATAACTTTAGTAAAAATCGAAAGGATATTTATCAATGGCAGGTTGATCCAGCATGCGCGGTATTCCTACACCTTTTCAACTTTCTGCTGCGTCCAGGTGAATAGATCCAATGCCGACATGCATAATACTCCAGGATACGTGCATATAAACAAAACATAAACTCAACAAATGGCTGAAGTCCTGCTCTATTGATTTCTCTTTAGTCCAATAATTTAAACAACTATGCATTGCACCCTAGCTATCCTTACTCATTGGATGGGCTGGGTGCCAGTGCAGGTCGGACAGGACCCATGACCTCGCTTGATGCTTGCCCAGCATAAACGCCAGTTCCAGTAATGATGACCTTGATGTATTGATCGACATCTTCTGCAGTCAGCATGTAATAAGAAGCTGTCGCGCCTGAAATCACATTATAGATGCCATTTTGTGAACTGCACCTGTACCACTGGTAGGAAACTTCTGCGCCGGAAGGCTCAATTGCGCCTGTATTAAGCTTTTCTCCCACAACAGGCTCACCCCTGATGTTCCCGATCGAGACCAAGACAATCGATGTCGGTTCAGGCGTCGGCTCAGATGTCGGTTCAGGCGTCGGCTCCGGAGTCGGCTCTGGTGTTGGCTCCGGTGTCGGAGCCGGAGTCGGCTCTGGTGTCGGAGCCGGTGTCGGCGTCGGAGGCGGCTGGTTACCCGAGATAAT
>CAYGHY010000226.1:0-4936 GCA_964349435.1 uncultured Oscillospiraceae bacterium | reverse complement strand
AATACATATACGGCTTCAAATTATTCGTGCTGTATGAAGTGAAGTCACGAATAATCGTCGTTATCCAAACAAAAATAAAATCCAAACCTTTATGAGCAAAGTTGCATAACAAGCCTCTTTTGAATGAAAAAGGTTTGGATTTTTTCTGTGATATGATCTTGCTATCAATATTGATAGGAGGTCATCCATATGAATGTGGAGAATCTAAGAAACAATTATCCAAAGCTCATTTCGTACATGAAAACAGCCGGTTATTCGGACGATTACACCAACAGGGTTCAGAGGGAAATCCAATGGATACTAGCCGAAACCGGTAATAACGACTGGAATTGCTATAGCGATGTGTATCAATACCATAAGACACGTCCGCTGTCAACTGGCTATCTGGGGAAAAAACGCAGTATTATTAGCATCATCCATGAGTTCGATCTACACGGAAGATATCCAGATGGAAAGAGGTCGGAGCTTGTTGTGGAGGGGTCATACCAAAAACTTGTACCCGAGTTCAGATCTCTGATCGACTATTATAGTGCAGAGGTACGGGAGAATGGTAAGAAGGAATCTTCCATAAATACAGAATCTAAAAATGTTTCCGCATTTCTATTCACCATGCAGAATGCTGGCATCAATCGGCTGATTGACATAACCGAGGAAGCTGTGATGCCTGTGTTCGTTTCGGCAGATGGAAAAAAACTCAAAAGTCACAGCTACCGCAAATTTGTCTCTAGCGTCCTCAAGACATGCATACCCCTGAACCCGAATGCAATCAGAAAAATATTGTCTTTCATCCCCTTTATGAAAAGGGGAAGGAAAAACATCCAATACCTCACGTCGCAAGAAGCACAGGCTATCCTTTTTACAATGGAGGACATGTCCAACTCGTTAACCTTGCGCGAGAGAGCGATCGGAAAACTTGCATACTATACCGGTTTGCGGAGTTGCGACATTGCATCCATGGAATTTCATTCAATTGACTGGGAATGTGATCTCATAAGGATCAGACAGCAAAAGACAGAGGAATTACAGGAACTTCCTCTCACCGCAACTGTTGGCAATGCAATTTATGATTATATAACCAATGAGCGCCCACCATCTGATTGCCCAAACTTGTTTTTGGCACAGTACGCGCCGTATAGGAAGATGGAAAGACACGGTATCTGGGGAATTGCTGCCAAGATTATGAAGGAAGCGGGCATACGTCAGTCAAAAGGAGATAGAAGGGGTTTCCACCTCTTTCGCCACCACCTTGTAACAACCCTTTTAGGCAACGGGACATCTCAAGCGGTGATCAGCAGCGCACTTGGGCATGCTGCACCTGAATCATTGGAGGACTACATCTCAGCAGATTTTACCCACCTCAAAGAATGTGCACTTAGCATAGCCCCTTTTCCAGTCTCCGAGGGGGTGTTCATTGATGCGTAAATTTCAGTCCTTTCTTGCTCCTTGGATGGATGCTTTCATCACCTTTCAGAAAGCGTCCGGGAAATGGAACGAAACATACGAGAAAAGTATATTTCTTTTCGACACCTATTGCGTACGCACGTTCCCGGAAGCGGAGGCGTTGACACAGGAAATGGTGGATAACTGGTGCACACAGCGAACCACAGAAATAAACAACAGTTGCAGGACAAGGATATTCGCCATCTCGAACTTCGTCCATTACCTGCGAGAACGGAAAATGACAGATGTCGTGGAGCCAAACATCCCAAGAAGGGAACTCTGCACCTACATCCCCCATGCTTTTAAATACTCTGAACTGCATGATTTCTTCCGGGCATGCGATAACCTGCCCCACAAACCTAACACACATGCAACGCATATACGTAGGCTAGTCGTACCGGTATTCTTTCGGATCCTGTACAGTAGCGGGATAAGAACCAACGAAGCGAGGATGCTGTATGTAGACGATGTGAACCTGGTTGAGGGCGTTCTTAATATACGCCATTCGAAAGGTGCTTCCCAGCACTATGTCGTCCTGCATGACACCATGCTGGATCTGTTGAAGATATATAATGCTGCGGTCCAGGCCCTGTGCCCGGGACGGGAGTACTTCTTTCCTGCCCCAAACGGTTCATTTCTTACGAATCAGTGGGTATTACTCAATTTTCGCGAGCTTTGGTTCAAACACAATACATCTTATACCACGGCATACGAGCTACGCCACAACTATGCTGTGGAAAACATCAACCAGTGGGTTGGCGAAGGCTTTGAGTTCTTTTCGAAACTCGTGTATCTGAGCAAGAGCATGGGGCACAGTTCGCTTGAGAGCACCAAGCGCTACTTCCACTTGGTTCCAGCCATGTCCGATATTCTACTGCGGCTAACAGAAGCTGATTTTGATGACATCGTACCGGAGGTGGAGTATGAAAAAAGCTGATAAAGAATCTATAATCATCGCCCGGCACATCCATACATTTCTGTGTGAATACGTGCCATTCCATAAAAGCAGCAGCGGCAACACACTCAAGTCATATGAGTATGCCATATCTCTATATATAAATTTCCTTGATGAAGAAAAAGGAATCACTCCAGAACGGCTTAATTGCAGCTGTTTTGACAGGAACATGATAGAGGAATGGTTACGATGGCTCGCTGATAATCGCGGATGCTCCCCAGAAACCTGTAATGTCAGACTCGCATCACTAAGAACATTCCTGAAATACCTTGGAGGCAAGGAAGTCTCTATGCTACATATCAGTGAGGCCGCATCTGGCATAGAAAAACGGAAAGGAACACGCAAGAAGATAAATGGCATGAGTAAGGATGCGGTGCGGACACTTATGGAGGTACCGGATACTTCCACAGCAACGGGGCGGCGCGACCTAGCGTTAATCGTCACCCTGTACAGCACTGCAGCGCGAATTGACGAGATACTGTCGATGAAGGTCCGTCAGCTACACTTGGATGTTAGGAAGCCCAGTGTTAATATCGTCGGAAAAGGTAATAAGATAAGGACGCTGTACCTCTTGCCCAAAGCAGTTGTCTACTTGAAGAGCCACCTCAGAGAATTCCATGGGGACACCCCATCACCGGATACTTATGTCTTCTACTCGCGTAATGAAGGCCCATATGGGAAAATGAGCCAGATGGCGGTTAGTAAGCGTCTAAAACTTTATGCCGAAACAGCCCACAAGTCGTGTGTTGATGTGCCACTGGCACTTCATGCGCATCAGCTGAGACATGGAAAAGCATCTCATTGGCTTGAGGATGGAATGAATATTGTGCAGATTTCACACTTGCTAGGCCATGAACAACTGCAAACCACAATGGCCTATCTGGATGTTACAACAGAGCAAAGAGCGAAAGCCTTGGCGACGCTTGAGGATGAGAACAGTCGTAAAACCCCAAAGAAATGGAAAAGCAACAAAACCTCACTGGCGAATTTCTGTGGTTTGAAACTAATTAAATAGTAAAGAAAAAATCCAAACCTTTTTCATTCAAAAGAGGCTTGTTATGCAACTTTGCTCATAAAGGTTTGGATTTTATTTTTGTTTGGATAACGACTAAAATCCAAAAGTTTGGATTTTAGTCGCTATGCATATTGTACCTGCAAATGAGAGCGACCACAACTATTTTCTGCCTATGGTCAAGCAAGGAATACACAACTGTGGGAAAGGTCGAATCCAGATGGTCATTGCAGACCGTGGGTTTTTAGATGGGAATCACTTATGGGAATTAAAGCACAAGCTGGGGATTGATTTCATAATTCCTGCAAAAGCAGGGATGATTGTCCGTGAAGATGCAATTGGATTGCGTAAAAGGAATGAAAACAAACCGTTGGCGGAGTGGGCTTATGGTAAAGGTAAATGCCAGGGATATGGGGTAGATGGCCTGCAGTCATATTTAGAGTATAACCCGGAAGGAGTAAAGGACAACAGCAAGACAAACGGAAGTCCATTGAATGCGGTGGTTATTACTACATGGAGGGGAAAGGCTGTCTCTCCTGAGAAGCAGGTTGTCCTGTTGACCAGCCTGCCGGTTGAGGAGGATGCGGCTTCAATTGCAAAAAAATATCGTCTCAGATCCCTGATTGAGAACTGTGGGTTCAGGGAATTGAAACAGGCTGCATATTTAAAGCAATTACCAAGAAGAAAAGGTGAAAACGCCGAAAGTGCGGCATATATGCATATTATGCTATGTGTCTTTGCCCATTCTCTTTTCTATGCATTTTTAGGCTGGCGCAAGAAGCAAGCTCCGGAGCAATCTGCCGGAGACTGTATGCGGGAATGGAGAAGACGGGAAAGTATAAAAGAAGGCAATAAAATACTTATAGTTGCTGAAGAAAAGTATTATGCCCTATTTGAGATCAGTGAATTATTGGATATTCTCGGTGTGAAACAGAAATACAGGATAAAAATGAATTGTTAAATACCGTCCAAATCCTTTTCTTGGGTTTATTTTTTCAGACATACCGGGCGTATGTCTATTTGGGCTGCCCAAAATATGATTAGGATATTTGCTATGCCATTGTACAAAACGGAGATGCGGGTTTTTCTTATTTCATCTCTGCCAGGCCACTTCAAAGCAGGACGGGCCGCCATGGCTGCAGATGAAAGCATCATGTGAAGTAATGGCTGCAGGCTGCTTGTATTGACGAAGTCGGAATGCGGCTCCCTGCGGCAGGACGCCGCAGGCGCAATATGGAGTCACGGATGGCGACTCAGCTGCGCCCGCATTAGTACAACATCGCTCATTCCATCTGAACACTTAACCATATGAGCGATGTTGTACGCCGGACGAGTCGATACATTACAGCCTGCCCATTATGAAACCTGATGCGAGAGTGTGCAGTCATGGTTGACCGTCTACTACTACCCATAATAATCAAATCAAAATGTTTTTCCAAAGAAAAACATTTCCTTTTCTGATGAAAATGCGCAATCAGTGTATTTACCAATTCTCTTATAGCAACTTTTCAGATTTATGCATTTTAATC
>CAYGHY010000225.1:0-4941 GCA_964349435.1 uncultured Oscillospiraceae bacterium | reverse complement strand
ATTAAACACTTGTAAAGCAAGTGAAACAAAACGGAAAAAATGTAGTAATATATATTTGCATTATGGTAGTATATATTTACATTAATGATCGAAGGATGGTGTTAATAGAATGTCCGACATAAAATTGGAAAAACTGAAAAGCTTGCTTCAGGAGATGGAGCGGGTGGCTGTTGCATTTTCCGGTGGTGTTGACAGCACCTTTTTATTAAAAGTAGCTGCTGATGTACTTAGTAACAAGGTTATTGCAGTGACAGCCAGGTCTTCAACCTATCCGGAGAGGGAATTCGCTGCGGCGTCGGAGTTTATAAAAAAACTGGGGGTTAAGCATATTGTAATTATATCCGAGGAGCTGGAAATCGAAGGATTCTCTCAAAATCCGGTAAACAGGTGTTATTTCTGCAAAAAGGAGCTTTTCTGCAAAGTAAAGGAGGCAGCACTGCAGCATGGCATAAAATATGTTGTTGATGGTTCCAACATGGATGATTTGGACGATTACAGACCCGGAATGCTTGCATTGAAGGAGCTGGAAGTGTCAAGCCCTCTCAAGGACGCAGGTCTTACGAAAGAGGAAATCAGAAGGCTTTCCAGGGAGATGGGGCTTACGACCTGGGATAAGCAGCCCTTCGCATGTCTGGCTTCCAGATTTCCATACGGACAGGAAATCACCCGGGAGAAGCTGCAGATGATTGATAAGGCAGAACAGTACTTGCTGGACCTCGGCTTCCGACAGGTGCGCGTGAGGCATCATGGAGAGGTGGCCAGGATAGAAGTTGCACGTGAGGAACGGAGCAAATTCATTGATGTAAAACTACTGGATGAAGTTAATGAAAAGCTGAAGGAAGCAGGTTTCAGGTATGTGGCTCTGGATCTGCATGGATATAGGACAGGCAGTATGAACGAAGGCTTGAACGACAGAAGTGCTGGAATTTTGAAGTGAGAATGCCAGATAGAATTGGAGGTAGATATGATGGATACCGGAAGTTTAAGGAAATTGCTCGAGGATGTGAAGAACGGCGGCATCAGTATTGACGATGCGCTTACCGACTTGAAGCTGCTGCCTTTTGAGGATCTTGGTTTTGCGAAGGTAGACCACCACCGTAATCTGCGCAATGGATACCCTGAGGTTATTTACAGTCAGGGCAAGACAATCGAACAGATAAAAGCCATCGTCACACGCCTCATGGAAAAGGGTAACAATATTATGGCTACCAGAGCCGGCAGAGAAGTGTATGAAGGGATATCCGAGCTGACCGGCGATGTAGTGTATTATGAAACAGCAAGGATTGTTGTCATAAAGAAAAGGGAGCTGACACCTTCTGAAAAGTTCATCGCTATAGTCACCGCAGGCACCACAGACATACCGGTGGCGGAAGAAGCGGCAGTAACGGCAGAGACGATGGGTAACACAGTAAAAAGGCTTTATGACGTGGGTGTTGCCGGTATACACAGGTTATTTGCAAATGCCGAGGTGCTGATGCAGGCCAATGTGCTGGTAGTGGCAGCCGGAATGGAAGGTGCGCTTGCCAGTGTGGTCGGGGGGCTGGTGGATAAGCCGGTGATAGCCGTACCCACCAGTGTGGGCTATGGAGCCAATTTCGGAGGCCTTTCAGCCTTGCTGACCATGCTGAACAGCTGTGCAAGCGGCATAGGCGTTGTGAATATTGACAATGGCTTCGGTGCAGGATATCTGGCAAGTATGATAAACAAGCTTTGATAATTATAGTTGAAAAATTGCTAAGTGCTCACATCATCTTTTGATGTTACCCTGCTCAAGGAGGGGGAATTATATGAAGATACTTTATTTTGACTGCTTTTCGGGTATTAGCGGGGATATGGCCATCGGTGCATTGCTGGATCTGGGTATTGACAGGGATTTATTCCTGAAAGAATTGTCCAAGCTTAAGCTTGAAGGTTATAGAATAGAAATTGGTATAAAAAAAATAAATGGAATAAGCGGCACAGATGTGAGTGTTTTGCTGACAGGCCACGAGCACGGGCACGAGCACGGGCACGAGCACGGCCACGAGCACAGCCACGAACACAGCCACGAACACGGGCACGAGCACGGGCACGAACACGGCCACGAGCACAGCCACGAACATGCTCATGGTGAGCGCGGGCTGGCTGACATCGAGCTTATACTTGACCGCAGCGAACTGAGTGAAAGAGTAAAAGCATTCAGCAAAAAGGTATTCGGAGAAATTGCCGCAGCGGAAGCAAAGGTACACGGCAAGCCTGTTGACGAGGTGCATTTCCATGAGGTTGGCGCAGTGGACTCCATTGTGGACATAGCCGGTACAGCAATATGTCTTGAACTGCTTGGTGTAGATAGGGTTTACAGCTCTGCGCTGCATGACGGAAGCGGTTTCATTGAGTGCAAGCATGGCGTCATACCTGTTCCTGTGCCTGCAGTTCTTGAAATGCTGAGGGAAAGCGGCATTCCATTAATCTCAGAGGATGTGGGTACAGAGCTTGTGACGCCTACAGGGATGGGATTGATAAAATGCCTGGCCTCGGGCTTTGGCAGAATGCCGGCAATGCTGGTGGAGAAGACCGGCTATGGTTTAGGTAAGAGGGACACGGGAAAACTTAATGCGCTGCGAGTGATTCTGGGTGAGACATATGAAGAGCAAAGTGCGGATTTAGTTTTGCGGCGCGTTGGTGATCATGGGAAGGGAGACAGTGAAATGGCATCTGTGCCGGGAACAAGACATGATATGGAAAGAATTGGGAGATGCAGCGGTGAAGTTGCCGTGCTGGAGACCAATATAGACGATACCACAGCCGAAATACTGGGGTATACCATGTCAAAACTATTTGAAGCCGGAGCACTGGACGCCTTCTATACTCCGGTTTTTATGAAAAAGAACAGACCCGCATATATGCTGACAGTATTAGCATTGCCCGGCTCTGAGGATAAAATGGCGGACATTATTTTAAGTGAGACATCTACACTGGGTATCCGAACCCGATATATGAAGCGTTACTGTATGAAGCGTGAAACTGTGACTATAGATACGCCTTACGGTATAGCAAGAGTAAAAATAGCGACATGGGGCGGCATCAGAAAAGCCTCCCCGGAATATGAGGATTGCAGAAGAATAGCTGAAAACTCGGGACTGCCGCTGGCAAAAGCCTATTCACTGGTAACTGCTGAGGCGGCAAGACAGTATGACATATAGCAGTCGCATATAGCAGTCACATATAGCAGTCGCATATAGGTCGCATATAGCAGTCACATATAGCAGTCGCATATAGCAGTTTACATGGTCAGCCCACTTGTATATAATTATTCATAAATTTAAAATAAACATAAGCTTTTGCGATGATACATCTCAATTGCCCAAACAGGAGTAATAAAAATGGAAAATGAACTGGTTCTCGTTCTGGACTTCGGTGGACAATACAACCAGCTGATCGCTAGAAGGGTGAGGGAGGCAAAGGTATACTGCGAGGTTCTGCCTTATAACACACCTATCGGGAGAATAAAAGCTATGAACCCAAAGGGGATTGTTTTTACAGGCGGACCGGCATCAGTTCTTGATCCGGCGGCTCCATACTGTGACGCAGGGATTTTAAGTCTTGGGATACCTGTGCTTGGTATTTGCTACGGCATGCAGTTGATGAGCGCCATGATGGGTGGTAATGTTGAAAAAGCGGAACAACGTGAGTACGGCAAAACAGAGATTGTTTTTCAAAGTGGGAGCAAATTGTTTAAAGGACTCGATTGCAGCAGCACTTGCTGGATGAGTCATACATTCTACGTAAAGGACATTCCGGAAGGGTTTGCCAAAACAGCATATTCATCCGGTTGTCCCACGGCGGCAATGGAAGACAGCAGCAGAAAGCTATATGGTGTCCAGTTTCACCCGGAGGTCATGCATACGCCGAAAGGCAGGGAGATATTGAACAATTTTCTGTACGATATATGCGGTTGTTCAGGCAAATGGGGCATGTCGGACTTTGTAGAAAAATCAATCAATTCCATACGGGAAAAAGTTGGGGATGGAAAGGTGCTTTGCGCTCTTTCCGGAGGAGTCGACTCATCGGTAGCAGCGGTCATGATGCATAAGGCTGTCGGCAGGCAGCTCACCTGCATTTTTGTTGACCACGGCCTTTTAAGGAAATATGAAGCTGACCAGGTGGAGCAAGTATTTAGAGAAAAATTTGATTTAAATCTTATAAGGGTAGATGCAGAGGCCAGATTTCTTGAGAAGCTGGCAGGAGTGGTGGATCCGGAAAGAAAGAGGAAAATTATCGGAGAGGAATTTATCAGAGTATTTGAAGAGGAAGCAAAAAAAATTGGAAAGGTGGATTTCCTTGTACAGGGAACAATTTATCCTGATGTCATAGAGAGTGGTGTAGGAGATGCCGCTGTGATCAAGAGCCACCACAATGTCGGCGGCTTGCCGGATTATGTAGACTTCAAGGAAATAATTGAGCCTCTCAGGGATCTCTTTAAGGACGAGGTCAGGAAGGCGGGAGAGGAGCTGGAGATACCTGCAGAAATAGTATGGCGCCAGCCATTCCCGGGTCCTGGGCTGGGAATACGGATTATTGGGGATATCACCAAGGGAAAGCTGGATATTCTAAGAGACGCCGATTATATATTCAGAACTGAGATAACAAATGCAGGCCTTGATAAAGAGATCAATCAGTATTTCACCGTATTGACTGATATGAAGAGTGTGGGAGTGATGGGCGATGAACGGACCTATGATTTTACGCTGGCGCTGAGGGCAGTTACTACCACAGACTTTATGACGGCAGACTGGGCCAGGCTGCCTTATGAGGTGCTTGAAAAAGCATCGAACCGGATTGTAAATGAAGTAAAACATATTAATAGGATTGTTTATGATATAACCAGCAAACCACCGGCAACAATTGAGTGGGAATAAGCACAAAAAGAAGCGTAAATTGATTGGGATGTGATAAAGTGAA
>CAYGHY010000224.1:0-4943 GCA_964349435.1 uncultured Oscillospiraceae bacterium | reverse complement strand
AAATGTATAAATGAGCTATAGGAGGGCTTGAGAGGATATGGCAAAGAAAAAGAAATGTGAGATTACAATCCGTAGTTCTGCTGCTGAATATTTGACCTTTGTCGCTTCAACAGGAGAATGCCAGAACAGCTTTGAAATGCGTTACGAGGATGAAAATATATGGTTAACGCAAAAAATCATTGCTACATTGTATGATGTGGAAACACATACAATTAACTACCATATTAAAAAAATTTTTGGCGACTCGGAATTAGAGGAGGGTTCAGTTATTCGAAAATTTCGAATAACTGCCGCCGACGGAAAAATTTACGACACCAATCATTATAACTTGCAGATGGTTATTGCTGTGGGTTTTAAGGTAAATTCCGAAAGGGCGGTGCAGTTTCGGAAATGGGTTAACCAAATAGCCAAAGATTATACGATTAAAGGCTGGGTTATGGATGATGAACGAATAAAAAGGGGATCATACTTAACTGATAAATATTTCGAGGAGCAACTTGCAAGGATAAGAGAAATCCGTGCCAGTGATCGAAAGTTCTATCAAAAAATAACTGACTTATATGCAACGGCTATTGATTATGATAAAAACGCAAAATCTACAAAACGCTTTTACGCAACAGTACAAAATAAAATGCACTATGCAGTCCACGGACACACCGCGGCGGAACTTATTGTTGGTAGAGCAAACAGCGAAAAAGAGCATATGGGACTAACAACTTGGCAAGATGTCCCTGATGGCAAAATCAAAACAACCGATGTATCAATTGCAAAAAACTATTTATCTGAATTTGAATTGAACCAGTTAACCCGTATGGTAACCTCATATCTGGATTTCGCTGAAAATATGACACAACGAAAAATTCCTTTAACAATGCAGGATTGGGAAACACGCTTAAATTCCTTTACCGAGATGTTCGAATATGGTTTACTGAAAGACGCAGGAAAAGTATCCGCTGCAATAGTAAAATTACATGCCGAAAGTGAATTTGAAAAGTATCGCATTATTCAAGACAGGATCTTTATGTCCGATTATGACAAGTATCTATTCGAACTTGAAAAGCAAGCAAAGAAGGCAAGTGAGAACGAATGAAGGAGTTTTATTAACGTATAGCTTTAATACATGTAGTGGATATATTTCCGAGAACCGACAGGTAGAAAGTCATTAATTCTGTCCTTTCCACACATGTTGAGTGTGTGGTGTGGTATTGAAGCATCCCCATTCGTATTTATTCCAGGTAACCAATCACCAGTTTTACATTGCCTGGGTTAAGCTGGTACATAGCCCATGCATTGTCACTATTAGTAGTTGCATCTAAACCTATTTTAACCTGAAGAGCTGTTTGCCCTGGTGACAAAGCCCTACGTACCTCTGACACCTGGGATCCCTGAGCAGTTGAACCGCTGATAAAAGATTCAGTATACACTCTTTCAATAATGTGAAAAGAGGAGATATAATATGGCAGATTTCTTGTTGCGCATCTTCGTAAAAGACCATGGAAACACTAAAGATCCAACAGTCAGAACTGCGACTGGCAGCTTTGCAGGCTGGGTGGGCATCATCGCCAACTTGCTTCTGGTCACAAGCAAGATGCTGGTTGGTTTTATCTCAGGCAGTGTTTCCGTTATCGCAGACGGACTTAACAACTTATTGGATGCAGGCGGTTCCCTCATTTCGCTTTTGGGCTTCCGTTTAGCCTCCAAGAAAGCGGACAAAGAGCATCCTTTTGGCCACGGTCGTTATGAATATATCTCAGGTCTGGCAGTAGCCATGCTGGTCCTTGTGGTGGGCCTTGAATTAGGCAAAAGCAGTATCGAGAAGCTATTTAATCCTACTCCCGTCAACTTCGGGGCTGTAAGCCTAATGGTCCTGGGTGTATCGGTTCTCCTAAAGCTGTGGCTGGCATCTTTCAACCGCAATCTCAGTGATCGCATCAGTTCCACCTCACTCAAAGCTACTTCAGTTGACAGTTTTGGTGATGCCATCTCGACTGGTGCTGTTCTTTTGGGAGCTATCATCACTCGATTAACCGGAGTCAATTTGGACGGCATAGTTGCCTTAGCAGTTGCTGCATTCATTATCTACAACGGCATCACCTTGATCAAAAAAACCATTAGTCCATTGCTTGGTGAAGCTCCTTCACAGGAAATGATAGATTACCTTGAGGGAAAAATCTCTGCTTACGAATGTGTCTTGGATATACATGATTTAATCATCCATGACTACGGACCTGAACGTCGCTTTGCTAGTGTACATGTGGATCTGGATAGTGGCATCTCAGGACTAGTAGCTCACGAATATATCGATGGAATCGAAGATGACATTTGGAAAGAAGATAACATTCACCTTGTTATCCATCATGTGCCAGTTGATTCACAGGAGACCTAACGCTGTTTCTTAGCTGAAAAGCGGTGCCGGGTGGTTGGGAAGATGAGCAAATGATGGCCTCATAATTACTTTAAAAGAGTGGGAGAGTGATTTTTGTGAGTGACGACGATTATAAAACAATTGACAAAACAGAGCAACATACGCAGACTCAGAAAAACCCCAGCCTGGTAAGTGCGGTATTTATTAAGTATTTCTTTATTGCCGTAATAACGATAATAATTCTTTACTTCCTCGCTTCCTATATACTACCAATGTTTGGCCGGGGTGGAGGGACTCAATCGGAAACCAACACAGACAGCGGAAGCATAACTGTTGAGATCAATAGCTCAGGTGAGGGCGAATAAATTCAGAAAAGCATGGAGCTAAGTTCTGCACTTCCGAGCGGTGTTAATCACACCGCTCGGAAAGCCTTTTTGAGAAGCTTGTAGGAAAGATTGTTTGCGCCGAGACCGGAGCTGAGATAGCCTTTGGCGAGGCTATTCGAAAAGACAAATATTATTCCATCGGCACCAATGCCAGTATGGCGCGCGGGCTGCACCGGTACACGGCCTTTACAAAAGGACAGGATGTTGTGATTTACGGTATCCAGGTAAACGAACTGGTCGAAAGGGCTTTTGCCGAAATGGGTATGGTAAGGCCACCCAGGCTGGGAGATATAACATTACAAGGAAAAGATTAATCCCAATAGGAGCTGTGCTTATAGACTAGACTTCTGCGCAAATATCCAGGCACTATTTAACAAAAAGGGGTGGATGAATGATTTTAATGCAGCAAGCAGACAGTTCCAAAACTCACGAGAATACCTGCAATACTTCAGTTTTCGCAGCAGGCGAAGAAGCGCTGATCCTACTCTCTAACTTACGTAAATTGGCTTCAATGTACTCTTCATCGATTCCCGGTGGTGCATAAATTGAGAACAGAACTTCAGAGGTAGATGCTGTAATAAGGCTGTTATAATCAGGACCTCTCAGAATACTGGATATTGTGCCATTGCCGTCATTCAATATTAAATCTCCACTGACAGCAGTCATTTCTTTACCGGAAATTGACCGGTAAATCTCTGTTCCGGTCGCCGTCTTTAATTGCAGCGGCAACCGCAGTTTGGATAAATCATGACCGGCAGTAAGCAGCATGCCATCTATCTCTGAAAGAAACATTGCCAGCAGCAGCCCCGAATCGGAGGCAAGCGCTTTCTTGCCCTTCAGCACAGATTCAAGCTGTGCCAGAAGATGATAGTTATAGCCAAACTTCTTGTAATAGGCGATATAAGCATTTACCGGATAAAGCTCCTTTAACTCTTTTCTTTCCAAATGAGCAAACTTATGGCCCAATTCATCAATAACACCGTCTATTTCATGCTCTGGGTATGGATTTGAATATGAAACACCCTTCATAACCAGAATTCCCATTTTTGTTCCCGGATAAGCTCTGCCGACACTTCTATCAACTATAAGCATGTTTTCCTCCTCAGATCTATTACTCAGCACCACTGCGAGGTATGGTTGCCTGTTGTTAAAAAATAGTACTGTTATATAAGCGCGTCACGATTTAGACTATTATAACGCAATCGGGCTAGGGAGCGGCTGTTAAGCCCCTGTTTATTCATTCGGAAAACTTGCATTTTAGATTAATATAGCGTCCTTTTGTCTGCGTATAGTTTCCGTACTGGATTGCTTCTTCGGGGCACCTGTTGATACAAGCAAAGCATTGAACGCAGTTATGGCCCCAAACCGGGTTACTATTTGGCGCTATATTTTTCGTGTTGCAAATTTCCGCACAGAGCCCACAGGCAGTGCAGTTGTCAGTTGCATAAAATTTCTTTGTATCCATGGCGAATCTTTTAAAAAAATAATTTACGATATAGGATTTTTTAAAGGGATGGCTGCCTAGAACCGTATCAAAGAGATTATCCTGTTTTGTTTTTATGGCCAAAGTAATTTCTGAAAGTCGGTCTTCAGCAACAGCTAATTTCTTTTCAGCTTTTGCCTCAGAATCAAGGTTAAAGCTGCCGATCATATAGTTGTTAGGCATAAGGAGAGAAAATCCACTGTTTAATTTTAAACCTTTGCGCAGTAGGTTTTTATTGAGAATCCGGGTTGTGTAACCTTCAGCAATGAAAAACTGAAAAATAAGGATAATATTGAACTTTAGAAAGCATTCTGGAAAGACTTCATAAATAAGCTATAATCCTTAATCACTTCAAGTTCAAGCGGCAGTGGCACTTCGTAAATATTCCCGATCTTAAGCTCGCGAAGATCCCAGTGTAACATGTGCCAGGGCTTTAACTCCGGAGATGTTTAAGGAGCCTTAAACTCTAAGCAAGCCACGGAAACCTCTTGCAGCATAATAAGTCTCCGCTCCATTATGGTAGACGAAGACAGTATCGTAACGGCGGTCACAAAAGATGGCTCCGCCAAGCTTTCTGATCTTAAGCGGTGTTATTACCCAGCTCGAGGTTTTGGTATCAAACTCCCCATGTTTTTGCAGCTCGCGGTATTCTTCTACAGAGCTGACGCACGAAATAATTTTAAATTGCCAGCAACTGAAAAATCATGTT
>CAYGHY010000223.1:0-4961 GCA_964349435.1 uncultured Oscillospiraceae bacterium | reverse complement strand
CAAGAAAATTCGCTTCGCTCATGACTTAAAACCAAAGCGAATTTATCTTGTTCACTATGGAACCCTATGGTTCCCTTCGACATATTTA
Source organism: uncultured Oscillospiraceae bacterium (assembly GCA_964349435.1). Lineage (GTDB taxonomy): Bacteria > Bacillota > Clostridia > Acetivibrionales > DTU013 > CAYGHY01. The sequence goes on along the minus strand of CAYGHY010000223.1, from coordinate 4,873 downwards.
ATTTAAGGAGTTGATTTTATGCGATATAAGAGTGACTTTATGCCAATTGCCTGTGGAGCGTACAATGGCGTTATGCCCGGCTCAATGAATATGGTTCCCTATCAGCCTCAGCAGCACAGCGGGTTTCATGCAGGTTTCCAACAGCCTTTGCCGTCGATGCCCACCGGCTTCCCGACAGGCGGCAGCGTTTCGCCTCTGCTCCCCACCGCAGCAGGTTGTCCGGGCAATGTGCCGGTACAAGGCCTGCCGGGTGGCATGCCCATACCGGTGACAGTCGAGAGTACGCTGTATACGCCCGGGTTCTTAAGGACACAGATCGGAAAGAGAATGAGAGTGGAATTTCTTATAGGCACAAACGGAATGACCGACAGGACCGGCACGCTTGTGGCTGTGGGCGCAAGCTATATTATTCTGAGACTGTACGAATCTGATGATCTGATGATGTGCGACATTTACTCCATTAAATTTGTTACGATATTCCTATAGGCTGGGGCTGCTTCACCGCAACACAAGCCAGTACAGCGCATGGGAGTTGCTGCCCGTACCGGCGGCCGGAGATTGTGCTTGCAATTGCTGTCAATGAAGCATGAGCGCAATCTCCGGCATCTTGTGCATTTGCAAACCATTGTTTTATATTCCGGCCTTGTCACATATTCCGGTCTAAAGGCTGTTCAAATATTTCCTGAAATCATCCTCACTGCTGAAGCCTAAATCTTTTACATAGCTTCTGAACAATCCTGTTGCTATATCGCAACCTTTCGAATGCAGATGAATGACTATTTTTCGAAAGCTATCATTGACGCTGCCTTGGTAGATTAAACAGTTTTTTGTTTCTTTGCATCTTAAGCCAAGAGCCTCACATACAAGCATCAATTCTCTATATTTAACAGTAGCCAAAAACAGCTCCCCCTTAGTATCTAAATCAGGTTCAATACTTTCTTGACCCCTTCTCTGTTCAAACAGCTTCTTATCCTAAGGAAATATGGGTATTTAGCTCTTTCATCGGGTATTCTGGCATACATATCTGCATTTGCAAAATATTCTTCCGTTGCGTCGATAACCATATCCGCTACCATTTCACTTGCCTGCTCCACTGTTTCGCCACACCCATAAATATTGATTTCTTGAAGAATGACCTCATACTGCTTGGTTTCCTCGTCGAAGTCAATAATTGGACTAAACCGGTAAATACTTAATATTTCATCTAATATGCTTGTCGAGATGATAGCAGCTGTTTTGGGACTGTTTTTTTTTGCATTGCCGCTGATGACAACACCATAGTCAGTGACCACATTATCTATCACTTCACTTATTTTGCTTCTCAACTCCCTGAAGCCAATAATGTTTGTAAAAAGACTCTCCTTGACATCGCTTTTTACCATTCCTTTACCTCCTAAATGAGTATAACTCTACTCTACCTTCAATAATACGGCATAGTGTACACAATGTCAATTGTTAACATTGTGCCTTACATGGCAGAATAAAGGGGGAATACAGCCTTCCCCCTTACCGCTCTGTTGACTACTGATTGGTGGCTTCACCTTGTTGGCTTTGAAATATCGGTGAGCGCCCCCGAGGCCTCCATGTCGAACCGTCTGTCCGTGGCCAGATCGCCAAGCGCCACTATGCCGACAAGGAAATTGTTTTCTACCACCGGTATTCTTCTGATTTGATGCTTTGACATGATGTCTCCCAGCAGGCTGACTTCCGTATCCGGGGTAACTGTGGAGACCTTTGTGGACATAATATCGCTCACCGGTGTGGTTTTGGGATCATCTCCTGTGACGACATTTCTCACAACAATATCTCTGTCGGTGACTATTCCGACCACCCCAGTTTTATCGCAAACTGGCACAGAGCCGATATTGTATTGCTGCATAAGCCTCGCAGCCTCTGCTACCGTGTCTTCCGGCCTTATATAGGCTACATTTTTTGTCATAATGTCTTTAGCCTTCATTATATTATCCTCCCTTTTAAAATTCATATTTGAAGTCAGCTTTATTTTCCCCACAACTGTCAAATTTAGTCGCAGCTTATACTGCAGCGAAAACCTCATTAATTTTATCGGCGTTCATGCACCTTGCAGAAATAGCAGCAGACGCTTCAAACGTAATTTATGTAAGTATAATTCGGTAGTTTTCGCTGTAGTCCATAGCACAGTATTGCTTGTAAATGTTGGTATATTCACAGCAATTACCGCTTTACAGTTCCTGCGCATCGAGGCTAGAATGGAGAGGGGACGCTCCTGAAATGCTGAATTCGGGGAAGGGATGCATTTTAGTGCAAACAGGTATTCAGACCTGCAAGTTGGCCGTACTTATATTAATATTGCTGCTTTTTCCGGCACTGCTGCTTTCTGCTCTGTTTGCTCAACCAAGGGTTTCACCGCAGAGCATCAGCTATGCGCTTATGGACAAAAGCCTCCTCAATATAACCCTCGTCACTGTAAACCCCGGTATACATACACTGGCGGCAGACTCGGGAAATGGCCTTGTGGTAAGGGTACAGGTGAGCAGCGCCGGTGGGGACGGCTTCCCCGGCGCAGAAGTCAGGCTCGAAGCCTCTGGGCATGAAGGTTCCTTTCAACCCTCGGAGGGTATTACAGATGGCAGCGGCAGTTTTTTATCCATTTATACGCCACCCACCGCCAAAAATGGGGGGCTCAATATCTCAGCGCCCGGCAGTACCGGCTCCGGAAGCAGCTCCCTGTCCCTTGCTGCAGACGCCGATAAGCTCACGCTAACCGCCCGTCTCATCGGGACGGAAAAAAGCAGTTCCCTGCTCATAAAGCTTGTTCCTGTTCCTGTTGTACTGATACACGGCTACAAGGCCTCGCCGGCTTTATTTTCAGGTCTTTCAGAATATCTCCGGACTGAGGGCTATACTCCATTTGGCTTCAGCTACGCTTCCGAGACTGGCATAGCCGCCTCTGCAGCCGATTTGTCGGATTATCTGCATAAAAAGACCCTTGAATTTGATTCCGACGGCGTCCAGATAAGCCGTTTCGACCTTGTAGCACATAGCATGGGCGGGCTTGTCGCTAGGTATTACACCTGCGGCAGCATGTATGCCTCCAGAGGTAATGTCAGAAAGCTGATTTTCATCTCCGTACCCCAGAAGGGTTCTCCCTTCGCATCATTGGGACTGCAGCACTATTCTGACCGCGGCATCCGCGATCTGGCGCCTGATAGCGAATTGTATACCTCCTTTTTTCCGTCCATGATCAACGCCGGTCTAAACCCGTCAATACAGACAGGCAGCCTTTTGGGAAGGTTTGATGAGGTGGTGGGCGCCGAAAGCGCGAACCTGGCCGAGTGGAAGATAGAAACGGAGTTGTTTGAACTGGGTGATAACAATTTTACCGCAGACAAGCTGCTAACCGGTGAGATACTGAAGGCGGCCAACCATAAACTGGTCCTTTATAATAAGAAGGTTTATGAAAGAGTCAGGCAAATGCTGGAATCTGCTATCCCATATCCTGCAGCAAAATAAAATTATCAACATGCTGTTTTACGCTGAAATTAAGGTTTTGAGGTGCTTTTCCACTCCTTATCCACATGCCTGTGGAAAACATATTTTATGTAAAACGACTTGCACCCCAGTGATTTCAGCGCCTGCGAGGTTTAGCTCTATTTTTGCTCTGTTTTTCACAAAACCCCTGTGGATAACCACAAGTTTTGTCCACAGGCTGTCATTACATCCTGACTTAACAATAATGGTGACTGCGGGACTAAAAAATTCCCATGTTTAGTTCTTTAGTACTAGTACTCTGTCAACTTTAAAGCTTATACTATCGGAGCTGACACTTATAGTCTCAATATAATGAAAAAAAGATTTGGTATGGCTAGTTTTTTCACTTATATATTCTTCGAGGAAAATTTTCACTATATAAATTTCATGCTGATATTTGCTGCTTTTACCGTATGCGTAAGCTCTCCTACGGAAATAATGTCCACACCGGTCAGCGCAACATCACGGACTGTATCCAGACAAACGTCCCCCGACGCTTCGGTCAGCGCACGTTTGCCCACAAGCTTCGCAGCCTGTTTCATCATTTCCCGGCTCATATTATCAAACATAATGATATCGGCTCCGGCTTCTAGCGCTTCCCTCACCTGCTCAAGAGATTCAGTTTCCACTTCTATCTTTACAGTATGAGGTACCCCTGCCTTCACCTGTTCAACTGCCTGCCTGATTCCGCCGGCCGCCTTTATATGGTTGTCTTTAATGAGAACTCCATCCGACAGGCAAAATCTGTGATTGTGGCCTCCGCCCGCCCGCACCGCATATTTTTCAAGGCGTCTCAGGCCGGGAACCGTCTTTCTGGTATCCACGATTTTAACCGGCAGATCCTTTACCCGTTTACAAAACTCTGCTGTTTTTGTAGCAATTCCCGACAAATGCTGCAGAAAGTTCAGAGCCGTCCTCTCTCCCTTTAGTAAAATGGCAGCCTCGCCCTCAATCTCCAAAAAGACAGCTCCCTTATCTATCTGGTCTCCGTCCTGCGCATGGCGTATAAAAGCGGTGTCTGCATCGAGCAGCCTGAACACTCTCTCAAAGATATCAAGCCCTGCTATGACAGCCTTCTGCCTTGATATAAGGACGGCCCTGGCTTTGATCCCTGCCCTTACCGTATTGTCCGTGGTAATGTCGCCAAGCGGCATGTCTTCTTTTAATGCGGTCATAATCAGCTCGTCATAGTAAAACTTGTCCGGCATATTGTCCTCCAAAATCATTTATCTGTATTCAACAAGAAAATTCGCTTCGCTCATGACTTAAAACCAAAGCGAATTTATCTTGTTCGCTATGGAACCCTACGGTTCCCTTCGACGGATGCCGCAGGAACTGTATATGCATCCTGAGCACCCTCCTT
>CAYGHY010000222.1:3582-4965 GCA_964349435.1 uncultured Oscillospiraceae bacterium | reverse complement strand
AAATATTAAAACTTAACAAAGTAAATATTGCTGTTAATATAGATAGCCATATCAGCGAAAACAGCCTTCGTGAGCATTTTAGTGAGCGAAATAATAATCTTTTAGGCAACTGGACAGAAATTATTGTTGAAAAGCAGCATGTCGGAAAACTCAATGCGGTTATTAAGAGCATTGAAGGTGAGTCTTCAGATGAATGATTTAAAAAGGTACACTGTCCATATAACAGGTATTGTTCAGGGTGTGGGTATGCGACCACATATTTATAAAAAGGCAAAACAACTTAACCTTGGAGGATGGGTAAGCAATCGAGGTACAGCCGTAGTCATGGAGATTGCAGGCAGCAAAAAAATCATTGGCGAATTCCTGACTACATTACTGGGGAATCCGCCTTCCGGTGCAAAAATCAGTGATATAAAAGTTAAATATGAGTGTTATGAAGCATACAATGATTTTTCTATTATCAATAGTTCTACAGACAACCAACTTCAAGGATTTATCCCGCCTGATTCAGCAGTTTGTGATGAATGCATTAAGGAAATCCAGGATAAGATGAATCGAAGGTATATGTATCCTTTCACAAATTGTACATCCTGTGGTCCCAGATACTCTATTATAAAGACACTACCCTATGATAGGGCCAACACTTCAATGTCAGCCTTTGAAATGTGCCCTGCATGCATTAGTGAATATGAAAGTCCCGACAACAGGCGATTTCACGCTCAAACAAACTGCTGTCCTGATTGCGGGCCAAAGCTTGCCCTGCTTGACAGGAAATGTAGACCGATAGATAGTATTCATCCTGTTGCTACAGCCAGACAACTGTTACTTGAGGGCAGATTGATTGGTATTAAAGGGATTGGTGGGTATCATCTTGCCTGCAATGCACGTGATGAGAAAGTAATAGACCTGCTGCGTATAAGGAAAAGAAGACCGGACAGACCATTAGCTATAATGTCAGCAAGTCTAGAAGCAGCAAAGTTAATCTGTAAGGTAACTGATAAAGAGAAAGAAATACTTACTAGCAGACAGCGGCCTATTGTTCTGCTTGAAAAGAAATTTCCGGAATTACTACCTCACAATATAGCTCCAGGTATTAACCTTCTGGGAGTCATGCTTCCCTATACACCACTGCATCATCTACTCTTTCATGAAGAACTTCAATACCTTGTTATGACGAGCGGAAATGTCAGCGGGATGCCTATTTGCTACAAGGATGAGGAGGCATTCGAAAAACTAAAGGATATAGCGGATTTTTTCCTTGTACATGATAGAGAAATACTCACTCCAATAGATGATTCGGTAGTTCGGGTAATTGATAAGAAAGAAATGGTAAGCCGAAATGCAAGAGGGTATTCCCCCTCTACCTTACAGATAGACTCAGAT
>CAYGHY010000222.1:0-3572 GCA_964349435.1 uncultured Oscillospiraceae bacterium | reverse complement strand
GTGCAGAACAAAAATCATCACTATGCCTATTACGAAAGGGCTATGCCCATTCCACACAGTATCTGGGCAACCTGGAGGACATGAATGCATATGAAGAATATCTTCTAGCAATGAAAAGAATAAAAGCATTGCTTGGCGCTGAGCCGCAAATTATTGCACATGACTTGCATACCGGATACCTTTCCACACAGTGGGCTATAAAGCAGCCTGCTGAAAGAATCCCTATACAGCATCACCATGCACATATGGCCGCTTGCATGTCGGAGCATGACCTAAAAAAGGATGCAATAGGAATTATCTATGATGGAACAGGAATAGGAACAGATGGAGCTATATGGGGAGGGGAATTTCTTATTGGTTCAAAGGGTAAGTTCTCGCGGGTTGGTCACTGGAAGTATGTGACTTTACAGGGCGGGGAAAGTGCTGTTAGAGAACCCTGGAAATCAGCAGTCTCCTATCTATATGCTATGGGCATTAACGGCCGGGAGATTCTTAGTAGTGTTAATAGTATAAAAGTAAAAGCTGTACGAAATGCAATCAGATATAACGTTAATTGCTTTAAATCTTCAAGTATGGGAAGACTGTTTGATTGTGTATCTGCACTTGTTATGAAAAGGACACATATTACATATGATTCTCAGGCAGCTATTGAACTGGAAAGTGTTATAGAGCCACATGTAACAGATTTTTATCCATATTATATTGATGAAAAGCAAGAGAAGCTGGAAATTGGCTATGAGGGAATAATATCAGGCATTTTGAGAGATATGAAGGACGGGATGACAGCTTCATATATATCAGCAAAATTCCACAATTCAGTTTCTGAAGCTACTATGGACTGTGTCTGCAAAATAAGAAGCACATCTGGTATAAACGATATTGTTTTGGGCGGTGGAGTGTTTGAAAACGCTTATCTGTTAAAAAACATTAAATGGGGATTAAAGAAACACAACTTTAATATATATTGCAACATGAAGATACCCACTAATGACGGGGGAATTGCCTTTGGGCAAATAGTAGTTGCGGTTCACATGATTAAGGAGGGGGATTATGTGCCTGGCAGTTCCGGCAAAGATTTTAACCATTGATGAAATACACGCATGGGCAGAAACAATGGGTGTCCGGCAAAAAGTAAATATTCAGCTGATTGATTCTCCTGTACCCGGTGACTACATACTGGTTCATGCCGGCTTTGCTATTGAAAAAATAGACCGCGAACATTTTAGATTTTTAAATGAAACACTTTATGAGATGCTGGAAGGTACAGAAAATGAATGATAATAGAATAGTTGAGAGACTAAACAGGTGTTGTGAGGTCGTTCATGGTCAGGATATCCGGATCATGGAGGTTTGTGGAACACACACCCGTGCAATTTTAGAATCAGGTATAAGATTTTTGCTGCCTAAAGAAGTACTGCTATTGTCCGGACCGGGCTGCCCCGTTTGTGTTACCCCTGAATCTTATATAGATATGGCGATAAAAGTACTGGATCTAGAAGGTGTTATTCTTGTTACCTTTGGAGATATGATGAAGGTAAAAGGAACTTGCTTCAGCCTGTCAGACAAACAGGCAAAGGGTTCGAAAATAACTGTTGTCTATTCTCCGGAAGATGTATTAACTATCGCGGCTAAGAATACAGATAAGCTAATTGTTTTTATAACAGTGGGATTTGAGACTACAGCTCCTCTGTTCGCTGTGACAGTGAAGCTGGCAAATGAAAGAGGTCTTGATAATCTGTTTTTCCTTACAGCGTTAAAACGTATAGAGCCGGCTATCCGGTATATTCTACAGGATGAGAGAAATAAAATTAATGCAATAATTTGCCCCGGCCATGTGGCTTCAATTAGAGGAGCAGAGCATTTCAGATTTATCACGGAGGAATATGGTATTCCTGCTGTTGTATGCGGTTTTGAAAGTCAGGATATAGCAGCCGGGATATGTCTGCTGGTAGAGCAGCTTACCGGAAAAAGACATATGGAGTTTGTGAATTTGTATAAGCGGTGTGTTAGTTTTTCTGGTAATACAATAGCTCAACGCATGATAAATGAAGTATTTGATGTAGCTGACGGAGATTGGAGAGGCATAGGCGTCATCGGGAATTCAGCCCTGGTGCTGAATGATAAGTATGAGCATATGGACGCGGTCAAGAGGTTTGGGATAAAGATAGAGCAATACTCAAGTCCCGTGAACTGCCTTTGCAGCGAAATCCTTCTGGGGCTAAAACTGCCTTGCCAATGCAGTCTTTTTGGGTCAGTCTGCACACCGGAACATCCGTCCGGCCCATGTATGGTGTCTTCAGAAGGTGCATGTGCAGCTCACTTCAGGTATGGAGGGGATGGAAAAAATGGATGAAAAAATCAGGCTTTCTCATGGAGATGGTGGTGCAGATACACAGCGATTAATTAGAAATGTATTTTATCATTATTTTAATGCTACACACTCAAATAGTATGCCGGATTCCTTTGTCTTTGAAGCCAGGCAGAGTAAACTTGCTTATACTACTGACAGTTTTGTTGTTAAACCCTTGTTTTTTAAAGGGGGAAACATAGGAAAGCTGGCTGTGTGCGGTACTATTAATGACCTTGTGACAGCTGGTGCAATACCATTATTCTTAAGTACCGGCTTTATCATTGAAGAAGGATTCAGTGTTGAAAAGCTGCACCTTATCGCAAAATCTATGAGTGATGTTTGCAAACAGACTGGTGCAAAAATCGTAACCGGCGATACCAAAGTTGTGGAAAAAGGAAGTGCTGATGGACTTTTCATCAATACATCGGGAATTGGTCTGGTATCAGAATTTTATAACCCCCGCCGGGCAGAACCGGGAGATGAGATTATTATAACCGGTGGGATAGCAGAGCATGGGACATCCATACTTTTGGACAGATATGATCTGGGTATTGAAACAGAACTGGAAAGTGACTGTGCGCCGTTGTATATTCTTATAAATGGTTTGGGTGAAAATCTTAAGCATGTAAAGCTAATGAAGGACCCTACCAGGGGCGGGATAGCGACTGTGTTTAATGAAATAGCGATTGATCAAGGGTTAGATGTAGAAATTAATGAAAAGTTGGTTCCAGTAAAAAGTGAAGTGCATGCGATTAATGATATTTTGGGGATAGACCCTTTATATCTTGCCTGCGAAGGAAGGATGATTATTGTAGTTGAAAAAGGCTTCGGAGAGAAAGTGCTGCGCCATATAAAAGCTCTTGAAAAATGCAGCGAAGCTCGGATAATCGGGTCGTTTATTTCAGGATATCACGGGATGGTGTATATGAAAACGAATATCGGAGGTAAACGTATCATCCCAATACTGGAAGGTCAGATATTGCCAAGAATATGTTAAATAAATTATAACCAGGGAGTTGATAGTATGCATATGGTTGATGCATTGATTTCGGCATCTGTCGGGGGCAGTATGCTTGCTGCTGCCGGTGGAACTGCATGTTATTCAATAAGAAAAATTCAAAATTATATGGATGAAGAGAAACTTGCTTTGATGGAAATTATGGGAGCCTTTGTATTCACGGTACAAATGATAAACTTTTCAATACCAGGAACAGGGTCAAGC
>CAYGHY010000221.1:2184-4976 GCA_964349435.1 uncultured Oscillospiraceae bacterium | reverse complement strand
AGATCACTACCCGATGTGCCTACATTGCCATCCATGACAAACGTTGTCCCGTCAGACTTCACAATGCGGAACCACGTCGCGGTACCGCTGGCGTTGGCCGATGAATCCTGTGTAATGGAATTAAGCGTCAATACACCACTGGAAGCCCCTGCCGCAAACGTTGCATTGCAGGTCAGTTCTGCCAGCAGAGTAGTTGCCGTGCCCCCCGTGGCAGGTCGTGTGCCGTCATAAATCCGTAGAAGCGCCGAACCTCCTGCGCCTGTGGTAACAGCGTCCAGCATTGCATTCCGGATAGCAGTTGAATAGGCTAGTGCCATAGTTATGTCTCCTTATTGAATAGTTACAGGTACTTCTGAACCATCTGCTTTAACCTGAATTGCCCCTTCAAGTATTCCTTGTGCATTGCGAATCGGCTTGATAGATATCGTTTGCTGTGCGCTTTGAGAATCCTTCAATTCAGATAGCATCTGCATAATCTGTGTCAGTTTTAAATCCTCTTGTTGCTCTGAATTCATGGATTCATTCTTTTCTTGCATATTATGTTCATCCATGCGGCAAGAGTGCTCCACTTGGAGTCGTTCAATTTCTAGTTTCTTAGCAGCTTCCATTCGCTTCGTTTCGGCCTCGAATTCCTTGACTGAAATTTCTCTTTCTTTCAACTGAATTTCTTGTCCCTTGAGTTGCAAATCAGCACCCTTCAGTTGCAAGTCGCCATCTTTAGCGCCCTTCTGAATCTCAAATTGCTGAAGTTTCTGCCCCATTTCCTGCATCTGCTGTTGCATCTGTTGCAATGCCTGTTCGCGCTTTTGAATCTCCTGTTGTGCCATCATCTTGACTTGCTGCACTTCTGGATTGTCACTTTCTTCACTCTCCGCTTGCTGAATCTGTGGTGGAAGAAGCAACCTTGACCGCTTGGCGAAGCGTTGTGATTCTGGCCAGTCTTGGGCTTCAGCAATCAAATCCCCATGTGTCTGCCACATGGTCGGGTCAGCCTGGGCCAGTGACAACATTCCCGCACCCGCCGCTTGTCGGCTCGTTTGGTAACTTGGGCCTACATCCACAGCCACATCGTACTTTCCTATCCCGATATTGAAGATGCTCTTTACCCCATTGGCTGTTGGGATTTTCTGCGCTGCAACCTGTTGCTCAGGATCAAGCTGGACTTGTTTCTGCTTTCCATCCAGCCCAAGGATTCTGATAACACGCTTTGTGTCTAACACATAGGGTGCAGCTGCTATCAAGTATCGTCCGGCAGAACGGATTGCCCGTGACAGGTTATCGTGGTAATGGAAACTCGATACATCGCCTTTACGGGCCTGTTCTTGTTCCTGTACACCACTGGTGGCATTGCCTTTTTTCCCAATAGATGCCGCATACATGCCAAGCGATGTCTGTATGCCATGCTCGGCCATCTGCATAACCTGTGCAAATCCAGCGGGAACATCCGATGGATTCTGTCGCTGTGGAGGAGGTAGCGTCTGCCCATTGATGTCAATGGGGTTGTAATGCTGGACACGAACACTTGTCGAACCATCCCATTCTGGCTCGAAGTTTTCCGTTTGTCCTACAGCGGCAATCCACGGCGCTTCCGGCGTCTGACCCACTCGTTCAGCAAAAGCCGTCTGCGCATAGTCATATAGCAACTGTGCATCCTTGGCCTTGTGGATTAAGGAAGTACGAATGACCTTCCCATCAATATTATGAACATTCCCCCATACTGGGAAAACGGGAATCCTGTCGCCAGGCTCCTCAGTCGGTTCATTCAAATACTGGACTGCATTCAATTTGCTCCAATATAGTTTCTTTTTAATAATTTGGCGTGAAGCTAGAATAGGGAATGCTTCTGCCCCATTATTAACAGCATTCTGATATTCTTCGTCAGAACATGTTGAACCATCTTCAAGCTGGTGCATCATTGTTGGCACATCGCGTATTTCGTAATACTCAGCTACGCGGACAGTCTCCCCAACCCATTCACCATATTTAGAATCTTCACCATGCCATGACTCGACTTTCGCGTCAGGATATTCCTTTTCGTAGTCATCCCGTGGAATATCCTCGATAATCCAGCATTCCCGCGCATCTGATCCATCAAGCTCCTTATGTTCTCCATAATAAACAGTGAGCGGATTTTGAACCTGCTTAAAGAAGAAGTCCTGCTCAAATGTCCCGTCGTTTAAGTAGTCGTGCATAATACGGAAGAACCCGAATCCACCGCCTGTAGCAGATTCAAGCGCCACATCGTAAGCCGTGTCCGCATTGCTTGCTTCTTGCCAGTGACGGCATAGTCCATCGAGCATTTCAGCCGTATCTACATCTGCCTTGCTATCAACTGGGCGAACCTTTATCTGTGGTCTGTTTTGACGTGAATCATTGATTATCTGTCTCTGAAACTGAGATAATTGATCTATTTGAAGGCATAACCTTGGATTAACCAGATCATTTTCCCGCGCTGCCCGTGTTCCAGTAGGCCAATGGTCAATATGCAAGAAGTGCATATCCTCCTTATAGCGGTTCCGGTCATCAGACCACGAGTCCGCTAATTTCGTGAATTTCTCCCTGAGAATAGCAAACTCATCCTTTTTTGCTTCCTTGGGTTTTTTAGCCATAGTGATATATACGGTAAATTTATCCAAATGATAGATTTATACTATCGCCTTGTCAATAACTACTACCACCCCTTACCTCCAACCCTTATGAGAAACAGGTTTTGACCTTTGTGGCTTTATAGATTCTTCCTTCGGCCAAATCAACGGTAAGTCAGGTTCTAGGATGCGCGCTAATGCATCGCA
>CAYGHY010000221.1:0-2084 GCA_964349435.1 uncultured Oscillospiraceae bacterium | reverse complement strand
TCATGAATTCCTACGGGAAATGGGACGAATTCTTCTTCAATAAATGAATGGACAAGATCAACAGTGACTTTCTCATAATTCGTCTTGTGCAAACTCACAGGCAAATACACATGCCCCTGTTCAAATAACGGGATTAACCGGCCTATCCTATCAACCTTTTTCGTCTGCCCACCTACTTCTGTAATCCTGAAACGATAAGTCTGCTTTTCCTGCTGCGTCAAAATATGCTCAATATCTGACTGCGCCCCATACTTCTCATAACGCACCTGTATAGGCTTCCATTTCCTATGCAACTCAAACAAGCGGTCAACTCGCTCCGTCAAACTTAATCTATCACGAATCATGTCTAACACATAGTAATTACCATCGGTCGCCAAACCAACAACAATCATTGCCGTGTAATCACTCCCTCTTTTTTTGCTACTAGCCGGATCAACCAACAGGTAATTGTTTGTCTTGCCATGCATTTGCGTGTAGGTTTGTATCCATTCACGCTTGAACCCTTGCAACGAATCCGCTTTTGGATTTAGCAAAATCTGACTCGAATAAGTGTGTGGCCCCATGTCCCGTCTTTTTTGTCTGTGCATTTCTTCACTCCACAAAACACTTTCACCATCTTCTGTTCCTCCTGTCTTTCCGGGATACTCTCTAGCCTTGAATGTCCCGCGATCAATCATTGCCCGGTAAGCATCGTTGAAGTGATACCGCGTTCCAACTGCCCGTTTAAATCCACCTATCTTTCCAAGATTATATGAAAGCTCAACAGCATTCATCGTCTTGTCAATCATTTCCGGCGTACTCACGCTACCCTGCACCACAATGTCATCATAAAGCAAAATCTGGAAGTGCTTTGAAACCGGCATACCATCCACCAATCCCCACGCCTCAACAGTCGCCTCGTTCGGGTTCGACTTCCGCCGCAATACAATACCATCATCCTCGGAAAATTTCGCATAGGCACGAATATCCGTTCCACATAACACATCGGGAAATGCAGCATGCAAAATTGTATTTCCCTCAATCTCTCTCATCAGTGTCCGCAAGAACGCCTTAGCTATTGGCCGAGTATGAGAAAAAATCCCTATAGTCACTTCTGGGTTTTTCAATATATCCTGCAATGTAAGCCCAAGGGTCACTACGCTACTCTTCCCGTGCTCACGACTCCACAAATCTATATAACCGTTCGGGTTCGCTTCCACTTCCCGGCATCGGTCAAATGAGAACTGGTTGTCAATATATCCTTCCCTCCCAACACAGGGAAGAAGATCCACTCGCTTGCATGCCCTGACCAGCAAATAGTACAAGTCATGTATGCACAAAAATCGAATGGCCTGATTCAGATTGTTATTCCGACGACCCTCTTCTTCAACTTCATTCCAATATCGTATCGCATCTTCAACTGATAGTCCGTGAAGCATCTTCTGTACTTCAGGATTAAATTCACTCATCGGAATCTCGCTCAATACCACCGCTATTAACCGTCTCGTAATCTACAACCTCGACAATAGTCTGCTGCTGATCAACCCTACCACGCATCTTGTCCAGCAATGCCAGCGCAAATCCACCCAATGCCGAATCTATCCCATTCACCGTGTTCAATACTACCTTGTCTTTAACCTCGCCCCACTTCGCCCGATCCAGCTTCCCCGCAATCTTCATCATATGATCCGATTGCAGCTTCGCCAAACTCACCGTATCCGGCGTCGCGTTAGCCACAATTTCCGATGCATTCCATTCCAGCGAATCTGCCCTCGCCCTTCCTGCCAGTGCAACAGCATCAGGACAATTCTTCTCGATCCACTGCCGGACAATATACCAAGGCAGATCAAACTCCTCACGCGCAATATCCTGTGGATTATCACCAACGGACAATCTGTCCATTAGAATATCATGCATCCAATCCATTCCCCTGGATTCGACGATCTCATCAAGATGTGCGTATCTCCACCTCGTCAACTTGCCCATTCAATCTCCAAAAAATTTTCGCGCGCTATAAAAATAACACATTTTGAAAATTTCAGAAAGGTACAGGGGGATGGTACCTTTATACACCCCACCCCCCATGCCCCAGTACTGGGCATACC
>CAYGHY010000220.1:0-5001 GCA_964349435.1 uncultured Oscillospiraceae bacterium | reverse complement strand
TGTCAACCGCTTTGCGCAGGCTGATCAGAGTCCAAACGATGTGTGACTTAACCCACAGCCTTGCCACGACTGGAAGCACAGTCTTACCGTAGGAACAGAGAAAATAGCGATTCTAATATGCCCCATTTACGGCTACTGGAACCATAAGTTTACCGAAAGTCCATATTCGGAAGTATGAACTTGCCAAGAATCCGGACCTGCACGAACTAGAAACAGCAGTCGACAGCTACGATTGTTGTCTTTGCCTTTGCCATTTTCGGCGTCAACCAATCTGTTGAGCTTTATTCTTTCCTCCATCGGCCAATCACATCAGCAAACGTTACCTCACGCCACGGTTGCTTCCACTCTTGATGTACCTTTACGCTTTGCGAGTGCGGTTCTGGATTTGGCATTGGCATCTGGACAACAGCAGGAAGCAGTACTGCGTCGCCAACTACAACGCATTCACCGGGTGCCAAGTTTGGCAAAATGTCTGTTATCGCATTTGAATTGTCAGGAAACAGACGTCGCACATAGTTCTGATCAGCGTTGTTAGTTAGTCTTAAGGAAACAAAGTTGTTACATTGGGCAAAAATGGTTTCTGATACCTCTGACGGGCGCTGGCTTACAATCATAAGGCTGAGGCCGTACTTGCGACCCTCTTTCGCTACTCGTTCTAAAGACTTTCGTGAAGATCTATAGGCCGCATCGCCGCTTTGCGGAATGTAGTTATGTGCCTCTTCACATACTATCATAACAGGCACATCGTTCAGAGACCCTTCAGCGTGTTGGAGTTTGGAATAATGGAAGCAAAAATCAAAAATCAAGCGCGACACCAGACTCACCGTAATGCTGAGCACCTCGAATGGAATCCCGCTCAGGTCAACAATTGTGACATTCGCCCTATTCAGATAACCGAGGAACTGCTTCATGATTTCCTGAAAATCATCAGTCTGGTACGGCGACCCGTCAGGTTTCTTAGGACGAAGTAAGAACTTCAGCCGCTTATCGGCCAACTTAGTCTCTAATCGTGAGACAAAACGGTTGAATTCGCCGTTGAATGGGCCATTCGTTGCTTTCGTGGCGTTTGCCGTGGATTGGGCAACAAACGTACAGGTATTCTGGAAGTAGTAGTCTTTTCGATCATTCACTAGCTTTCCGTCTGCTAATTTCGGGCGATTCTCATTTTCAAGGCGCCCGATCACCTCCCGGTTCATGTTCTCAATGTACTGGTACACTTCATTAATGGAGAAGTAAACAGGTGTGTCATATGTCATTTCTTTAATGCCGGGGTTGTGCCTCTCCTTGTTCAGAATGACCGCCTGCTTGAACTGGCTAACCTGGTTGTGCGAGTTCGCTTCATTGCTTTCAATGAACATGCTTTCAAGTTCCTCGGAGTTCATAAGCCAGTAAGGAAGTCGAAGCGTATCGATGTCGAGTCTGTTTAGCGTAAAAGACTGGTCCTCAGACAACCCGAAGGCTGCCGAGTACTCATCATGAATATCAAAGATCACGATGTGGGAGTTGTTTTGCTTACCGATGTTGATGTTCCTTTGAGAATCTATCCCTACGATGTTATGAAGGATCTTGGCCACAGTACAGGACTTGCCCGATCCAGTTGAGCCAACAACAGCGATGTGTTTGCTGAAAAATCGATCACCATTTATTTTGAGAGTAATACCTTTGTTAAATGATAACTGTCCGAGGGGGAAGTCGTACCGATTGTCCTCTGCAAACAGCTTGTCTAAAGTACCCTTATCTCCGATGTACACCGGTTCAGTTGGCACCGGCAATAGTAGGCTACCTCTCTCAAACTGTTCACCGCCAACAAGTGTTCCAATTGCCTGGCATTCAACCGTAAATTGCCAGTCAGGATTTCCGTTTTCATCAGAATTGTTTGTGCCCTTTACGTTTCTGATGGTAGCTATGGTAAAGTCGTTATTTCCTTGCGCTATTCTGAGGTAGCACCCTACCTGAAGGCTACTCTTGTGCTCCTCAAAGACCTTTAGATCATTAATTACAACAGTGATTGATTCCGGAGAACATGAAAGTACCTGGCCAATCTTACTCATAGACATTACTCACTCCCATCACATATTTGATTGTTCTGAGATTTGATGCCGCAAGCACCTCAACATTTACATCCACAGTGTCTAGCCCATTGTAGTTGTCTGATCCCAAAACAAACAGATCATCGCCTTTGTGATTATTAAGAATGGAGCCGTGAGATTCCCATCGGAGAATACGGACAGAAAACTCTCTATGAACGACTTTGTGTGTATCCTTCCGTGACATAGGAGAGCGGAAAAACCGCTCCTCATCGAAGTGGTCCCCCACGTACCCATCCGTACTGACAATGCCCTTTTGATAAAGTCGAAGTTGTATTCTCTTGAAGATCTCTTCTGTTGCCTTAAGACAGAATACTGGAGTACTAATGTGGGCTGGCTTGAAATGGTACTTATCTAAATAGTCACTCACGAAGATAACGAAATCGGAATCGAAATCATCAAGAGAAGTAACGTCGACAAGGAAGTAACGAAGACGCGCATTCTTGTCCAGATTGGGCTTCAACTGTTTTTTCCTGGCATCAAGAATCTGTCTGCTTGTCTTGAGTCCCAGAGTCCAGCGGGAGACTATCGTTTTCTTGACTTGCTGCAGATGCCTTAGAAGCTCATTCTTTGATATCCTCCGTTCTGCCGGATCATGATTAATGCTCAGACTGGCAATGGTATGTATTGCGTTGGGATAAGCAATCGTATCAATATCACTTTCGGATATTCCTGCGTCCTGAAGCGCCGAATACACTTCTGCAACGAGTGCGTCGAATGATGGGCCGAACTGGAGCGAAAACTGGGGAATAAACAAATCGAGATCTATTTTATTACGCAGACATTCGGTGTATTTGTGTAGTTCCTTATTTTTCGAAGCCAGTGCGGCTAACAACTCTACCTTCCCAATGGGTGAATCACCAGTGACAGATTGATTGGGGAAATGAGAGAATAGAACATATTTAATTCTGTTTCCCGGGTTATCTTGGAAGTGTTTCATCATCTGAAGTAGAGGCTTGAATATGGCACTAGGCGCAAACTGCTCATGCGTTTCATGATATTTGCACTGGATGGCCGTAACGATAGAAGGAGTCACCACCTCGATATCCTCAATGATGCCCTCAACGGTGATTTCAGCGCCGTCAGGCGATCTGAGAACTTCTAGTAAGGTCTTGTTGAATTGGTATAAAAACCCCTGAATCGTATAGTCAGCTGTTCGAGACATCCGGCTCCTCCACCCAGAAGTTTTTTCGTGTTACGGGGAGCATTCACGATTGTTCCTTATGGTCCAATCAAGATTATCAACTATGCTTGGGTTAAGCCAGCACCTACGATGTAGATTAAAGCCACAGATGTAGGCTACAGTACCTTTCGAGCCAATTCGATTCGCCGGTCTTCTAGTGATGCCGTCATGATCAGGTAACCATTAGATCGCTTAGCTTGCATCGATCGAGCATAGATTCGAGCATGGAAAACATTGCTGGCGAACCTTACCTGATTTGAGCCGGTGTATTCCTCAACTTGAAAGCTGGAGTCTAAACCTGCTAGTGCAGTGTGAAATTGCTGTGAACAAACGTATTCTTTTTGTGGGACTAGGTCGACGGTAGCAGAGCGAAAACCCTAATCAAATGAATTGGCAAACAGTGTCGATGGATCAACCATAGTTAAGCCCCGCAGTTTGTAAAACGTATTCTTTACTGAACGCCACATAAGACAAGTTTAGATCTTAATGTCAATTCTAGGAATGCAATGCAGTTCCTTCTAGCCTATACAAACTCTTTTCTAAGTTTTCTATCTAAAAGGGGATTGCTAATTCACGGATTGGGTGACCATACCAAGACTCTTTCCAATTGCAGCTATAGGTTTCTGTTTAACGAGGATGTCAATAACCAGATAATCTTCCTAACAAACTGGTGGTTATTGCCATTGTTCCTTTTGGGGTGGCAGGGATGAACCGCCAAGTTCGATCCGTGAGTCGGAACTAAGTCCCGGCAGCGGCTTTGTGATTATGTGGTTTTCCAGCCTGATCCCGGATTTCATTGGGCCGGTATTGCGTGTGCCCATCAGGTTTTGCCGTCAAAAGTGACCGTGCTACATTGCTCTCAGCTTGGGTTTAGGTTATAGTTAAAATTGTAAATTCATGTAGTGATGCCCCAATTCCTTGTTTCGCCTCTTGATCCGTCAAATAGGCCACTTGCCATTAAGGAATGGGTGGAAAACCGGCTAAAACTGACGGAGAACACCAATGAGCTTTGGATAAATACGAACGGGAGAAGAACAACAATGCTTGGCTTAAGACTAAGACAAGAATTCTTCGGCGACCACATGCCTGGCACGGCAATAGCGCTTCGCACAAACGACAATCAAGGTGCGGCGCAGAAGTCCCCCGATCAAATATTGGGCATAACCTACCCGACAGCAGATGTCCAGACCGCGCTCAAGGCAATCAGCACGAAACGAAGTGGGCGTCCCGTGGCTCTGATGGGCGACCGTGGTCGAGGTAAGTCACACATTATGGCGGTCATGCATCATGCCATTGAATCTCCCAATATCGTCGAAGACTGGCTGGAAGAGTGGGGCGCCAGACTAGGCAGCGATGAACTCAAAGCCTTGGAAGTGGTAAAGGGATATGTTCCGATTTCCGAACCTGTACACAACTACGAATACCCGCTCCTATGGAATTTGCTGTTTGACCGGCATCCGAAAGGCGAGTATTATCGTGGTCATTTCGAGAGTATGGGTCAGCCTTTTCCACCCCGAACTCTACTGGAGAAGATGTTTGAGGAAAAGCCGACCTGTCTAATTCTGGATGAGTTCCAGACGTGGTTTACGGGATTGCCTGAAAAGGACCCCAAGACCGGACTGTTTCTAAGGCAATATGCCTTCAACTTCATACAGATTCTATCGGAAATAGCCAAGGATCGTCCTGAGATTCTAATCCTGATTATCTCGATGCTCAATAACCAGAATGACG
>CAYGHY010000219.1:0-5019 GCA_964349435.1 uncultured Oscillospiraceae bacterium | reverse complement strand
ATTAGTTTATTCGGGGCTGCAGTCATTTTAGACCGCTGCAGCCCCACCTTTTGTGCAAGGAGAGTTATTAATGCATACCCTTGTGAACACACCCTATGGAAAAATTGAAGGTTTGCACAGGGAAGGCGTCCGGTGCTACTTCGGTGTGCCCTTTGCCAAACCTCCGCTTGGTAAACTACGCTTTAGACGAGCGCAGCCCATTAAGCCCTGGACTTCGATCTATCAGGCCAAATTCTATGCGAAGGACCCTATCCAAAGCAATTCGTACTTTGGGATGGAGCATTACAGCGAAGATTGCCTGTACCTGAACATCTGGGTCCCGGACACTAATGAAGAAAAAAAGCCTGTTATGGTCTGGATTCCCGGCGGCGCTTTTGCCAACGGGGGCAGCGGGGCTGTCACACCGGAAGGGCCTAGCCTTTATGACTGCCATACCATTGCAAAGGAAACAGGGTGTGTTGTTGTTTCTGTCACGTACCGGCTGAATGTCTTTGGTTTCTTAAACCTGTCATTATTTTCAAGCCGCTTTGAGGACCATCTGGGCATGAGCGACCTGGTTATGGCGCTGCATTGGGTGCAAGGTGCGATTGAAAGTTTTGACGGTGACAAGGACAATGTCACCCTGTTTGGCGAATCAGCTGGGGCGACTGCCATCTCAGTTCTGATGATGATTGACGAGGCGCAGCCACTGTTCCATAAGGTGATCATGCAAAGCAACTGCTTTGAATCGATATATACCCCGGATGAATCCAGAGAAATCTGCGAGCTGTTTTTGAATTACACCGGGCTGAAGCCTGACAACGCCGAAGGCCTGCTTTCATGTACCTATGAACAACTCATGGACGCCGAAAAGCAGCTTGATCAGCATGTGCTGACCCACTATACTGGTCGGTGCACTTTTTGCCCGGTGGCCGACAAGGCCTATATCAGGGATTTCCCGACCCTCGCGAATTATTGTGGGAACGAAAAACCCATTCTCATCGGCTCAAACCGAAATGAGGGAAATTTCCAGCTCGCTTACCTGTGGGACGACCCAGAAAAATACGCGCCCAAACTGCTCCGCAGGCTCAGCGCAGAAGGAACGAACAGGCTACTGGGTACATACTGTGATTTTCCGGACAAAAAAGCATTCGGAGCTATCCTGACAGATGTGATGTATGCCTTTCCCAAGATTCGCTTTGCAGAGCGTGTCGGCAAAGGCCAGGCAGATATTTTCCTCTATCGCTATGACTATGTCACCACAGCCATGGCGCAGATTGGGTTGGAGGCTTCTCATGTGGCGGAATTACTCCCTCTGTTTGAGTTCCCTGGCGGGTTCTTCCGACAGCTGTACATAGGTTCTGAAGAAGAAGTCCAGGCAATCGGGATAAGAATGCGGGCCTACTGGGGGGCTTTCGCTCGCGTCGGCAGGCCGGACGTGCCGGGGCAAACACATTGGGCTCCATACTCTAAAATGGAGCGAAACACCCTGCTGATAAATTCTAGAGATGAGCTGTTTACGGATCCTGAAGCTGACATCCGGCAGAAATATGCTGGATATGACCGCATTCTGATTTGATGGCTTGTATTATGCTATCATGCATATTCTTTTTGTGCGGGCTATAGCATGAAAGGCATAATGTACGAAGTAGCCGTAATTCATATAACTTCCACATTTGTGCAGTGACCTCTAATAGAAGACTTCAGCATTATGACCATATCCTTTATGATAAGAAGCTCTGTTTTTGTGCACTCTCGTAAAATCAGATCAAT
The DNA here is from genome assembly GCA_964349435.1 of uncultured Oscillospiraceae bacterium. GTDB lineage: Bacteria > Bacillota > Clostridia > Acetivibrionales > DTU013 > CAYGHY01. The sequence goes on along the minus strand of CAYGHY010000219.1, from coordinate 3,267 downwards.
CTCTTCTCTGATAAGTGTGGCAGATTTAACTTCAAACAACAGGCTTATAATTGAAATATCCAGAACCATCGCGATTTTTTCTAGTAAATCAAGCCCTACATGTCTGTCCGCAAGTTCTATTTGACCAATATAGTTTACAGAGACGCCTACTAATTCTGCCAGTGTAGCCTGTGACATTCCTTTGCTTTTCCTGCAGTCGCGGATGCGATCCCCCAATAGCAAGAAATCCATTTCTGCTTCCTCCATCCTTCAATAATTTGATATGTCATTCCCAACAACATGAGCTGAAAGCTGATCATATTCAACGCTATTGGTCGTTATCAACATGGTCTATTTCAAAATCCATACTGAGAGTGTGGAAAATCACACTCTCAGTTGGTTTTCATCAAGGTATAGGCAACGTACAATTTCTTCATCATTATCCTGAGAGGATGGAAAATGTGAATTCCTCGTCTAAAGCGGATGAAAAAGCTAGAATCCGCGAAAAATATCAAAGCGCATCCTCCGAAGGCATTGAGGTCATTCCAGCCATCGGAGAAGTCGATTTTTATTCAGATGTCAGCAGCAAGAACGTTGCTGTGTATGCGCGTGTCTCTACAGACGACTCACGGCAGACTTCGTCATTCGAGCTTCAACAGAATCATTATGAGGATGTCGTTCGACGTCATCCAGGATGGGAACTTGTAGAAATCTATGCAGATGAAGGTATTTCCGGTACTTCACTGAAGAACCGTGATGCATTCATGAGAATGATCAATGACTGCGAAGCAGGACTGATTGATCTCATTGTAACCAAGAGTGTTTCACGATTTGCCCGCAATGTATATGACTGTATTGGCTATGTGCGGAAATTGGCAGCGCTTAAACAGCCTGTTGGTGTATTCTTTGAAACCGAGAACCTCTACACATTGAATAAAAACAGTGAAATGAGTTTGTCCTTTATAGCAACACTGGCGCAGGAGGAGTCTCACGCGAAAAGCAACTCGATGAATCTATCCTATGAGATGCGATTCCGCCGCGGTCTTTTTCTCACCCCTGCTTTGCTTGGTTATGACCAGGATGAGAATGGTCAACTGTTGATCAATGAAGAAGAGGCTTCCACTGTACGGCTCGTATTCTTCATGTACATGTATGGATACGGACTTTCACAGATTGCTGATACACTCAATCAGTTGGGTCGGACTACAAAGCGCGGCAACCACAGTTGGAGCGCAGCAACGGTGCAAGGAATACTCACCAATGAAAAGCATTGCGGTGATGTCCTTGCCCGAAAGACTTGGACACCCAACTATCTTGATCACAAATCAAAGAAAAATGCCGGGAACAGAAATCAATATCGAATGAGTGATCATCACGAACCGATTATCTCCCGGAATGACTTTGTTGCAGTTCAGCATATGCTCACAAACGCCCGCTATGGATACCGCGGCATACTTCCGTCACTTCATGTGATCGATGAAGGCGCGTTGAGGGGATATGTCATTGTAAATTTGACCTGGGCAGGTTTTCAGAAACAAGATTATCTGGATGCTTCTCAAAGCGTGTTGCCGGAAACAGAACAAACACAGGGCGATATCTACTATTCATCACCAATACAAGGAGAATTTGACTTGAGGGAGTATGAGCTTGTCCGAAAACAATTCTTTGGCTCACAGTTGGACGAGTCGATTACCTTTTCAATCAATAGCATCCACTTCTCCACTTCCTGCGTGAACAGCTTCAAAAGGGTGACGCATGTAGAATTACTAATCAACCCAAATCACCAAACTCTAGTGATACGCCCGTCAAGCAAAGAGAAGAAGAGCTCATTACACTGGGTGAAAGCAATAGGAGATCAGTACTGCCCCCGAGCAATCAACAACACGGTTTTTATGCCTATCCTTTTTAGTCTGATGGATTGGAATAACCAATACAAATACCGGGTGAAGAGTATCAAGAGAAGCAATGAAAGCGGCGAAATCCTTATATTTGACCTTCGAGAGCCAGAAATCATCATTCCAACTGAATCAAGGCGTGATAATGAAAACGCCGATTCGCACGCCATGAATCATATGAAGCCATTGACTTCAATCTCAAATAGGAGCTTTGTTGCATACCCGGCCTCATGGGCGGAAGGTTTTGGCAACAGTCTATATGCTGAACATCACCCATCTGAGTTGCTCAATTTACCGCAAGATGCAAGTAGTAATACCCAGCACGATGGAAAGCCCTTTGAACGAGAAGGTGATGAAAAAGTCGAAACTACCAGTGATGAAATCTTATATGAGCAGATCAATAGCTTAATAGACTCAATGAAACAGGAGGTCCAAAAGGATGACGGATGATCACCAGATTCTTCCACCCTTTGATTCTCAACAAAACATGGCTGATCTGGGTTTTATTGAAGACAGTACCTTTTCCTATGATGGCTTTCAGGTAGTTCGAGGCGAATACTTTGCTCATACCTATGAACCTTCAATCACATTGAATACTTACAAGCTCTCAGTCAACCGATCCTGTCTGAACCGTTTACCCAATGTTGACTACGTACAGATTCTTGTGAATCCCAAAGACAAAAAACTGGTTATCAGACCCAGCAATGAAGATGAAAAAGGCGCGTTCCGATGGCGCATAAAAGGGAAACTTGCATCGCGTCAGGTTGTATGTAAGGTGTTCTTCGCCATGGTTATGGACCTTATGGATTGGAACCCTACCTATCGTTATAAGTTGCTTGGGAAAATGGTCATGAGTAAAAGCGAGTATCTGTATGTTTTTGACCTAACAGAGCCAGAAATTTACCAACGTCTTCCTCGTGACCCAGTTACAGGGAAAGTCATCCACACTGGTTCCCGGCAACCAATGTACCCCGAAGAATGGAAAAATCAATTTGGATTGCCTATTGATGAAAACAGAAAGTCCCTACAGATCAGCATATACAATGGCTATATCGTATATGGACTCAAAGAAGACAATCCAGACGAATTAATCAGCGAAGGGGAGGTTGAAAATGCTCATTGATCAGCCAGCGATTATGTTTGATTTCAAGAAGTCTCGCATTCGCATTCACAAGAACACGTTACGTGCCTTGAATAACCCCGCTTATGTACTCTTGCTCATTAACCCTGTTGATCGACTGATTGCAGTTCAAGCCAATGATGGAACAGACGCTCGTGCACACAGGGTTGGTATTAGGGCATCAAAGAAATCATATGAGATTTATAGTATGGCTTTGCTTATTGATCCGCCAATTAAACATTGGACTCATCCTGCATACTGCGTGAACTTGGT
>CAYGHY010000218.1:0-5027 GCA_964349435.1 uncultured Oscillospiraceae bacterium | reverse complement strand
ACCAGAAAGGTTGTAAAAAAGGTATTTGGGCAACAGGCCGTAAAGATTTGACCCCATTATTCCTTCCTGAAAGAAGAGTATCCGGCAATTTTTCTAAGGTATGCTCTGTTTCAAACAGTAATCGACAACATCAAGATTTTTCAAAGTCGTATAGGTAGGTGTACTATACAAATCGTCAACATCGAAGAAAATACTCGACTTTAATCCGTAATAAACAAAATTCGCGTCCGATAAACATCAACACCATACCTTACCCTTTGTGTCTATCTTTCATTGACACACAAGATCGACAGTCTTATACTTCACCAATAGAGAATCAATATCTTGTCATGGGGAAAATGTTTAGTATGCGATTGACAGAACGGAAAAGGCGCATTGTCGTCGGAGATATACATGGAGAGTTAGAGGGATTCACAGAAATTATAAGTAATGCGGGATTGATTGATGGCAAAGACAACTGGAGTGGAGGAGATGACATCTTAATACAAACGGGCGATGTGATAGATCGAGGACCTCATTCTAGGGAAGCCTTTGAGTTATTGAAGAGACTCCAGAAAGAAGCTGCCGTCGCCGGAGGTGAGGTCGTACGTCTTTGCGGTAACCATGAACTGATGCTTATTCAGAATCTCTTCTATTACGCAAATTTCAACGATCCAAAGTCCTTTGTGGATGATCTGAAAAATGAAATCGTAAGAGGCGATGTGTGGGCCTCATATACCGACGGTGAGAGACTGTATACTCATGCCGGTCTGAGGTCGGCCATAAGAGAAGTCCTTGCAGATGAAATGAGACTTGTAAAACCGAAATTGAAAACAAACAAGATTGATCTATTTTTGTTGTCAGATCATATCAACAGAATCTTCATGGAATCCATAGAGAATGATGATCTCGAGCGGCACCCCATCTTTCATGTGGACCGCAGCAGGGGAGGAAATGATCCGGTCGGCGGCATATTTTGGTGCGACTTTTCGTCCATAAGCCCCTCTGTGGAAGCATGGAAAATCCCTCAGATATTCGGTCATACGCCAACGAGAAAGAATGAGGTAAAGACTGCCCGTGGTTTGAAGCTCATTGATGTGGACGCTGGTATGTGCCATGTGTATGGTGGTGAAAGGGTCTACCTTGAAATTACACCTGAAGGCCATTTACTACAGCACAGTAAAGCTCTTTCAAAATGGACAACAAGACTGCTCAGGGAAGACTAATGAAAATAATCTGGTATTGTTGCCAAACCGTTGAGGATGTCCTTTTATTCTCCGCAGCTTATACAAAAAACAATCTTGATCTTGAGATTTCGCTGGAAACGGACACGATCGATTCAGCTTGAGGAAACGATTCTATGCGACCAATAACCCCCTCTGCAATTGCCAAGGCCTTCAAGTGTCTCCACTCATGGTATTTGGATTGTTTTGGAAATCCACAATGGAAGCGCAAATGGGAGGAGGGTGAACGTCTCGAACTTCAACGCGGTCTTGATTATGAGAGGAAACTGATCAGTCAATTGCCCGGTTTGGTCGAACCGTCTTGGGACGGATGGGATTGGCAGACCGGCCACGACAGAACAAGGTCACTGATGCAGGAAGGGCATCCATGGATCTACCAAGGAGCTCTGTTGAACGGCCACTTTCGCGGTAAGCCGGATCTGCTCAGGAGGATTGACGGTTCGTCCAGGCTCGGTCTGTATACCTACATCCCCATTGAAATAAAAACTCATAAGCAGGTCCTCCTGAAAGACAGGTATCAACTTGCCGCCTGTGCCATGATGCTTGAGCCAATTTTGGGCGCAATTCCGGCAAGGGGCGGGGTGTGGCTGAATACTGGTGAGGTTGCTGATGCTGAACTTGGGAGGGATGCAAACAATGTACTAAGGCTTATTGAAAAGATGCAAGAGGTCAATGTTGATAATCTGAAGACAGAAAGCGTCCGCTGCAGCGAGTGCCGTAGATGTCTCTGGTCAACCCATTGTGAAAACGAATGGAATAGCTTAGAGCATGTCTGTCTACTGTATGGCATATCTGGCAAAACGGCGAGAAGGTTCACCCAAGCAGGGCTTGTATCATGGAGGGATGTGGCTATTTTGACACCGCAAGAGATATCGGCTCGCACCGGCCTTAAAATGAAGGCAAGTATTTCCGCAGTCCAGCATGCACAGGCCCGGCAGACTGGCCGCCCGGTGGTTCGCGGGGATATCAGATTTATTGATGACATACCAATTTACTTTTACGATATCGAAACATACGGAGCTGATGTTTACCTCCATGGCCTTATTCGCATCTTCGGTAATGAACGGGAGGAGCGACAGTTCATTGCTCGTGATCCGTCGGAAGAAGGGGATATCTGGCGCCAGTTCCTTGATTATCTTGCCCGGGACGAGAAAGCACTTGTCTACTGCTGGTCGGATTATGAGCGAGCTTTTGTCAAAAAACTGAAGGAGAAGTACGGTGGAAATCCAAAGGGATTGTTGCATGTGGAAACCAACCTTGTCGATCAATGCGCCTGGTTGCGGGAGCGATTTGCCCTGCCGGTGGCGAGTTACAGTATTAAATCAGTGGCACCATATTTTGGATTCCACTGGCATGCCGAAGATGCTGGCGGGCTCAATTCAGAGGCATGGTATAAGGAGTGGCTGGAAACAGGTGACGGAGCCATTCTTGACAAGATTTTACGGTATAATTTAGATGATGTTGTCGCTATGGAGGAAATTGACCGGGCATTGCGGAAATTTATACTTAAACAATAAAACGATAACCTTTAGAAGAAAGGAGTTCTTATGGCCAAGTCTTTGTTGGAACCCTATGTCACATCACTACTGACTGATAAAAAAGGCATCTTAGATCACTGGCGAAGGCAAAAACTCACCCTCTCAAACCGAACGAAGAACTTTGAGAACTGGCTCTTAGTGGAACTGGTTGATCGATTATTACAAACAGGCAAGATCATCGATCTAAAAACGAACGGGAATCTTTCCGGTAAAAAAATCAAAGCCTGTGACGTCGCTGGACTCAACAATAGAAAGTTTAAGGCAGTACATCTCTCACCAGATATTGACATACGTCTCAAAGACGGCTTCACCATAACTTCTGAAATAAAGACCGGACTTGCACCAAAAGACTTATTAAATGATTTAAAAATTGTGAAGCATTATAAAAAGATTGGACTAAGTAAGCAGATTGAATTTGTATGGGTAACACTTCTGCCGGCTGAGGATATATTTGAGCGCAGAGCAGCTAAATCATTTGAGAAAACTTACCAAGGAATGCTTGATGATAAACATAACAATGACTTATCGTTTATTCGAAAAGAAATTACTCCTTGGATGATTTTGGTCGTTGCGATATCTCTATGATTATTGTAGATGATTCACACATAGCCAAAACGCTTCAGCCGACCACTTGCAGCGCCTGACCTTTTTCGTACGATAGGAAGGGAGATACTCCATGAGACAAGACTACACGCATATCGCCGTAATTTTGGACCGCACTGGTTCGATGGAATCCATTCGGGACGATACGATCGGTGGCTTTAACGCCTTTCTGAAAAAGCAAAAAGCAGAACCCGGGACAGCAACCCTGACGCTGGTTCAATTCGACACCCAAGACCCATATGAGGTGATTCACCAATTCAAGCCAATTGGAGAGGTTCCTGAACTGAACCGCGAAACGTATGTACCTCGGGCATCAACGCCACTAATGGATGCACTTGGTCGGGGGATCAATGACCTTGAGAAAAGCCTTAGTGAGCTCAAGGAAGATGAACGCCCGTCGAAGGTTATCGTAATAATCGTTACCGATGGGCAGGAGAACTCAAGTCGGGAGTTCCAAAAAGAACAGATCGAGAAGATGATCAGAGAAAAAACGGAGAAGAACGCTTGGCAATTTGTATTTTTAAGTGCTGATCTTGCTGCAATTGGGGATGCGATGTCTGTTGGAATCCACGCAGATGCGGTACTGCTCTTCGAGAAGAGCCACAAAGGGAGTTCAGGAGCGTGGGCTTCACTTTCTAAACAAACGTCTGGCTACCGATCTGCTCAAAAGAGGAAGATTGGATTTAAGCCGGAAGACCGTCAGCATCCTGACGATCCAGGGAAGAAGAAACCATGAGCAATGGAAATGAATAATCCAAGAAACCAGAGGGATTCGCATTTTAGCTGGAAATACGTGCGAAAGAGATAATCTGAGTCTATGGAGTCACTATGGACATCTACAGCTTCTCGTCCGCTCTCGCGCAGGCAATATCTGAGGAGATTCCTTCAGTTGATTTGAAGAACGAGGCCGAGTTCGAACGGAACCACATAATAGAGCCAGCTTGGCTACTTTCGCAAAGGTATCCTGAAATACGGGTATTTGTCCATCCAGAATGCAGCAAAAAGAAGTGTATAGGCGGTTGTGAAGCCGGGGAGAATGATCCTTCTCGAAGGGCGCGTGGCTGCCCGGACTGTTGGGCTCGCAGCAAGAAGTGGTCGGTCGTAGATGCTCTGGGCACGCGGAACAACTTCGACTTGGTGGCAATTGACCGTAGCAAAAAGAGTTTGGCCGTGGAGGTGAAGTGGCTCTCCCTCTCTGGTGGCAAGGGGCCCAATAGCGAGTTTCAGCGCTTTATCGGGCAGTGCGTGCTCGCCGCTGCACGCAACGATGCAGTTCTGGGGGTCTGCGGCTTGCGCGGTGCCCGAAAGAAAGAACTCGACGAACATCGGAGTCGTCTCGAATCAATCCTGGAGAAGATTGGCGTTCGACTGGTCCCCGTCTATGCGAAGTGATGTTGAGGCCTGGTGATAGAGATATTGAGTCCCTAACTTCCGATCCGTAATCTTCACCTCTCAGTCAAGGTTAAGTTCGAAGACTTGGTGCTATACGTAACAAATAGCCAGCTTTTTATGGATTCGCTGCCCTGCACTCCGTCCTAACGTGTTCATATTATAATCCCCCGCCGTTACTTGATCAGTTTAACCAGGCGGTCCCAGCGGACATTCTTCTCTTCTGCATCCCATGACCAGTAAATAATAAATGCCTTGCCCTGAACGTCCTTCA
>CAYGHY010000217.1:0-5062 GCA_964349435.1 uncultured Oscillospiraceae bacterium | reverse complement strand
AGAGCGGCATACGCCGCAGTATTTCATTTTGACCAGGATCTCATCCTCCCGGATATCCGGGACCGGCACTTCTTCCAGCCTGGACCTGCCCGGGCCGGCCATGACCAGCTGTTTCATTACAGTTTCTTCTCCTTTTTGTTCATTTGATCCTTAGTATTTTATCAGTCAGAGTCCACGCATCAAAAGCATTTATCACTTACCAAAAGCATCCTGATTATTGTTTGGACTTGACCTTTTGGAGATATCAGGAAAGCGCCGCTGTATCGCAGCAAGTGAGATCTCAACATCTTCCATGGCTTCATCAGGGCTAGAACAACCAATAGTAACAATGTCGATTGGTCTTATGGTATTCCAGACAAAGTTTAACCCAATATAAGGCGTAGTACGACCTGCCGCCAACGGCTTGATAGTAATGACAGGCTTTTTTGCTGAGTTGATAATAGCAGCTACCGTCTCAACCTCGATTTGCATCATGAAGCCCAGGCAGTTGTAAATCTGGATGTAAGTTTCGATATCGTAACTTTGTTCATCAGAATATAAGATAAGTTCAGGCATATGTGCCGATAAGCCTGGAATCATCCCCTCTTCACGGATCATGTCGGTATAGTCGCTGATACGCTCAATGGAGTGCTTATTTTTGTTGACCAGTTGTTCAGCTGAACTATGGTGAATCAAGCAGAAACGAGCCCCAGCCTTCCGGCTTGCAGTAATGACGTTCCTGGCCTCCTGCCTTGCTGCTTTTGTATCATCAACATTAATGATAGGTGTATCAATTAAGGTCAGCTTTTTCCCTGTCTTTTCATAAAATAAATCAAGACTATCCTTCATCAGGTGTCCATGTTTGACAGGACCCATGATTGTGTCAACCCCTCGAACAAAAAATGCATTCAATAAGGGAAAAACGGATTCAGCATCAGGGAAAGACCCTTGGATTTTTTTATCTGCAGCAGCCCCCCGGTGGCTCCAACCTAAAATCCAGTTTGTGCCGATAATGAGGCGTGACAGAGATACTCCAGCCACCTCTGTACGCGGAAAATCATTCATATACTTCACATCCTCCTGTTACATACTCCCTCGCCCAGCAAACGCATTATTCCAAATTGTTTCATTGCGCCGAAAGATACTTATCCTTTGACAGAACCAGCACTCATGCCCCGAATCAGATATTTTTGCGCGATAAGCAGAAAAATCAAAGTTGGGATAGAGCAAATAGTTGATGCGGCCATCAGGCTTGTCCAGTCTGTCCCATACTGCATAACGAACTGCTGCAATCCCAGCGTAATGGTGTGCAGCGGAGCAGAACGAAGAAGTATACTGGCAACCATAAATTCTCCCCAGGAGTTGATAAAGGTAAAAATAGCAACAGTTGAGATGCCAGGCATAGAAACCGGAAGTACCAGGCGCCAAAAGGCCTGGAACTGCGAACAGCCGTCAATCATGCCTGCCTGTTCAGTGTCAAAAGGGATAGTATCGAAAAATCCTTTGATCAGCCAAACAGAAAAAGGCAGGTTGCTGGTTGTGTAGGCCAGAATCAGCGAGAGATGATTGTCAATGATACCCAAGTTCCTGAAGATAACGAATAGCGGAATTAACATCAGAACACCTGGAAATAGTTGCAGCATCAACATCATGGTTGTATAAAGGCTGAATACACGTCCTCTGAAACGGGAAATCGCATAACCTGCCATTACAGCGAAGATGATGCACAGCAGGGTGACAATCATCGAAATTTTAAAACTGTTAAGCATATTACTGAGAAAATTCGTATTGAAGATAACCGTCCTAAAATTATCAAAAGTAGGAGAGATTGGAAGGAAAGCCGTGGACGTCATTGCTTCGTTTTTATTTTTAAATGAGGTGACAATCATTTGAAGAAATGGAAGGTTAATAATGAGGGCCATTATGATCAATGCGACATAAGTGTATATATCCGTCCGCTTCGCACGTTTGCTTTTCTGGCTTGACACGTATTGTTTACCTGCGGTTATACTCATCTCGTCTCCCTCAAATTCCGACTGTGTTTTTGCGGTTGAGCAATTTGGTGTATATCAACGACATAATCAACAGGATAACCAGCAGAACCGCCGCCATTGCGGATGCGTAACCAATATTTGAACGCATAAATGCCGTAAAATAAGTCAAAATGGGCAACACAAACGTCGCTTGGTTCGGCCCGCCACGGGTCAGCAGATAGATGTTCTCCATATTGTTAAACGTCCATATGAACATCAGCGTAGTGCAGACAATTGTCACGGAGTTTAACATTGGCATTGTGATATTGATAAAGCTCTTCCAAGTACTGGCCCCATCGATCTCAGCCGCCTCGTATAGCTCAGCAGGAATGGACTGCAGCCCGGCAAGCAAGGTAATCATCATAAATGGAAATGATTTCCAGGCGCTTGTGATGATGACAGTCAGCCTTGCTGTGTCCGGATTAGCGACAAATAGTATGCTCTTGTCGATGATACCAAGTTCTTTCAGCAGCACGTTCACTAGGCCAATCTGGTCGTTGAGCAGCCAAGCCCAATTGGTTGCAGCGACAACAGGCGGAATGATCCAGGGAATCAGGATTAATGCCCTGAACAGGCCACGGAAACGGATGTCCCGGTTGAGCAGCAGCGCAAGAATGAGTCCAAAAACATATGCAATCACAACAACACTGATTGTATAGAGAAACGTAAATGAGATTGCACTGAAAAATTCGGTGTCTGCGAACAGTTTCTCAAAATTACTAAACCATATGAACCCACGTCGGTTTGGCCTGAGCAGGTTATACTGCTGGAAGCTAAGATAGATGCCGTTAAGCAGAGGATAAATGCTAACAAGTAGAATCAGAAGTGACGCAGGAAGCAGCATACGATATCCCAAAGGTTTATTATTCAACAAAGACCTTTTGTTCATGTTCCGCTTTCCAGTAGCAATTTTATCTCTATTCATGCTCACAGCTTCCCATCATCCCCCTATTTGACTTTACAGGTAAACGCTCCTGCCGGGTGAGTTTACCGGGGGTAAGATTTCTCCTACCCCCGGTAAATAGTCAATTAGTCTGCGTACTCGTCAAAGCAACGTTGAACGTTTGTCTGGAAGTCTTGTGCGATTCGTTCAAAATCAGTTTTGCCGGTCAGAACTTCCTGAATTGCATTCCCCGGAAGTTCCTCACCCTCGATCTGATTGAAAGCGAGATAAAGGAATGACGAAGGATAAACAGGTGTCGTCGAATTAGTAAGGACGACATTTTTAATCTCCTGAGCAATTTTTCTATCTGCATAAAATTCATTGTCTAAGGTTGAAAGTCTTGCAGGCATGGAGTTCAATCCACCTTCAAAATACAATGGCTGGCAATTGGTTACCCACCATTCAAGGAATGTTCTGGCTTCTTCAGGATGTTTTGTTTGTTTGAATGCCATCACATAGTTCGGCCATACATAGGTGATCGCCTGACCACGGGGTCCTGCCATTGGCGGCAATGCAAACACTTTCTCTTCCAACCCAGGATACTGGTCGATTTCATTAAGCGGTGAAGAGAAATACATTGCAACCTTTTCGGAGTAGAAAAGCACATCAGCATCAGCGGTTTTGTATCCGGCAATACCCGGGGCCACATACTCGTTTTTGTAAAGCTCACCGATAAACTCAAGCATCTCTACAACAGGTCCAATATCTTCAAAAGCTCCATTGCCATCTTGGTTGGACCAGCCAGTTCCATTCTGTGCCATAAGCATAATGCTCAGGTGTGTGGACATTTGCTGAGCAGCTGACCAGTTGAATGGGATAAACTCAGTTTTTTCTTTAATTTGTTTACATACTTCAATGAATTCCGCCCATGTTGTAGGCATTGCTTCGATTCCAGCCTGATCAAAAGCATCCTTGTTATACCAAATCTGACGTGGATCTGCATTCCATGGAATACCAGCAAGTACGCCTTCATATCGTTCCATCTCAAGGATATCGGGCAGGAAGTCATTCAGGATTGGATTACCTTCAGCTTTCCATTTTTCAAGAATTGGACTCAAATCAAGAATCTCATCCATCGCTGCATACTGAACTGCTTGAGGGAAGGCGCCGGTCGAAACATCAGGTGCAGCTCCTCCAGTCACAGCAGTTAAAAAAGTTTGATAAAAGTTCTGCCACTGAATGGGTTGATAAGTAACCTTAATATCAGGATGTTCCTCATTGAACTGGGCAACCAGCCTCTCAGCTACGGGAACATAATTGTTCGGCCCGCCCCAAGCCATGTCCCAGAAATTCAATTCCACCGCGGCTAATGCATTCATACTCAGCAGAAGCACAAAGACGACAGATAAAAGCAGAGTGACCAGTTTTTGTTTTCTCATGATTAATCTCCTCTTTTTAATAGAATTAATGAACTAGAAATCCAGCAATAAAGTCGAATATCCCTCCTTTCTTATCTTGGAAAACAAAGCAGACTCTATTCTGCGGTTAAGCGGAAACCTATTCATAGAAAATTGTTGCGTACACCTGTTTGATTATAAATCCTGCTCAACCAACTAAAAGATTTTTCATATCCAGGTTCTGAGCCGCAGTGCTTAAACAGTAGTAATTAACCACACTTTGGACCTATAGATAAGTTTAAGCAACTGCATAAGTTCGAGCTATAATATATGTTCGATTGAAATCAATACAGCTTCGATACAAAAGACTCAGTAGATTTCCTGATACCAAACCTTTTACATCTGCTTTTTAATGGTTACCTTTCAATGTAACTATATCCTTCCTGATTTTCATAGAAATTGAGCGCCTCGCCTGCACCAGCTGCATTACTTTCGGGATTCTCAGGATAAACGTTTTACCTATCTACAAATTAAATATTAAACACGTACCAGTCATCTGTCAAGACTATTTAATAAATAAACTAACCATCAGTTTTGTTTTTATTCTCAAATTTCTTGACATATGTGATAATTTTTGTACAATATAGAAGGAAAACGTTTAACATAAGAAATCAAATTACTCAGAGGAAAAGAGGTAATTACTATGCTCAAAGGAATTTCACCGCTCCTCTCGCCTGAACTGCTCAAGGTCATCGCGGAGATGGGCCACG
>CAYGHY010000216.1:0-5077 GCA_964349435.1 uncultured Oscillospiraceae bacterium | reverse complement strand
GCAAAATAAAAAGGTACTCAGTGGCATTGTATTATCCACTGAGTACGGATGTGGCTAATCACTCAAGAAATGATAAAATGCACCCCCCCCTCCCTAATGTCAAACTATTTGAGGAAGGGGGGTGCAAAACGCTGGGAAGCGTTGATAAATAAAGGAAAATGCGGATTTAGGTAGCCTGCTTTAAGGAAGTAAATGCCGTAATTGTGATTTGATGAAGCCCAATGTGATTTGTACATTTTGAACATCCGGGTTTCGATAAAGAAGATGTGACTTTTGTAATCCTTTTTAATCAGCAGTCACTTTCATCCTTTTGTCAGAGAAAACACAAACCAAATTGCTGATGCAATTCCTATATAACTCAGTGTCAGCTCAACGTATTGCGCAAAGGAGGCAGCCCTTCTAGCATCACTTCGACAATATCGCCAGCTTTCAGCCAGACACGTTTGTTTTCCGGATATCCCTGAATAACGCCTTCAGGTGTGCCGGTGAAGATTACATCGCCTGGCATTAGCGTAATTGCCTGCGAGATGAAACTGATGAGCTCCGCGCAGTTAAAAATCATATCCGCAGTGTTCCCATGTTGGCGAACTTCATCGTTTAGGCGCAGACTGATTTCAAGGTTGTCGGGGTCAATGCCTTTCAGCACGAGGATATGTGGCCCTAAAGGCCCGAAGGCGTCGGGTGTTTTACCAAACAGCCACTGGCTGGTCTGGAACTGCAGGTCCCGTGCTGAAAGGTCATTACCGCAGGTCACGCCGAATACATGGGATAGCGCTTTTTCCAAAGGAATCTGCTTCCCTTGCCGCCCAATAACCAGAACAAGCTCGGCCTCATAATCAAATTTATTCGCGTTTAGCGGCAATTCGATTGTTTCTTCATGTGCTGCGAGGGCGTTATCTAACTTTGAGAAAATTACCGGGTACTGTGGGAATGGCTGCCCGACCTCCAGCAGGTGCTTTTTATAATTGGTCCCTATGCATATTATCTTGCTGCCTCTGGGCACAGCAGGCAAATAGCGGTAGTCTTTCATTGCTGGCTCATTTAAGGCTGCTTTTGCCCATAACTCAAGCTGATCACCTGCAACCATTGCCTCAAGGAGGTCCACTGGCTTTCCATTATCTGTTTTAATCGCATAATAACTGCCATTATCAAACCCATAAAGCCCGCTTTGTCCGTTTATTTCAAGTCTTGCATATTGCATCTTTTCTCCTAAGATAATGTTATCTTTATTTAGTTCACTGCTGTCCAAGCAACCGGATCCTCTGGTCCACAGATAGTAAAGACAATCTCTTCAGGTTTATAATCTTAGTTCTGAGTCAATAGATGTTCTCGTTAGGACGCGTGCGATTATTGAATATTAACCATCATGTTTTATTACAATACGACCCATAGAATTACCTTTCCGCATATCATCCAGCGCCTCGTTAATTTGCTCAAGCTGAATCGTCCTTGTGATATACGGAGTTATAATTCCTTGTTCTACCATATGAATAGCAACACTCAGGTCATCGCGCGAACTGCCGCGCATTCCAATAATCTCTTTTTCATATTTCATTGTATCTTGAAAATTTGCCATAAAGTACTGATCATTATAACCAACGATTATCACACGGCCACCAGGTCTAGTGAGGGAAAGTGCTAATTCTATGGATGAGTTCAGGCCAATATTGTCTAAAACTACACTACACATCTCATGATCCGTAAATTGGTCGATTTCATGTTCAAGATCATGGCGTTCTGGATTAATAATCCCATCAGCACCAAGACTCAGAGCAATCTTTAGTTTTGTGTCTTGTCGGCTTGTGACATAAACCGTGGCACCCATCTTTTTTGCAATCTGAATAGCTTGCATGCCTAATCCGCCTGTACCCATAATTAATACTTGATCACCAGGCTTAACCTGAGCCTTATTCTTCAAAGCATTGTACATACAAGCGACTGCATCAGGAATGATTGCCGCTTGTTCGAAGGGAATGCTCACCATTATCGGAAAAGCATTTTCCGAAGGAATTACAGCGTATTGAGCGTGGGAACCATCACGCTCAAAACCAATTCTCACTAAATGTTTGCATAGATTCGTCCTACCACTCATGCAATATGTACATTTATGGCAAACTATATCAATTCCCGCAACAATGCGTTGCCCAACTTCAAGATTTTCTACACCTGGCCCTAGTTTCTGAACAACACCTGCCATCTCATGACCGGGAATGAGAGGCAAATTTACTGACTTGATGATTCCATCCTGTATATGTAGGTCAGAAACACACAATCCACTTGCCTTTATCTGGATAAGCACTTCATTCTGGCCTGGCTCAGGAATCGGCATCTCTTCAATAGAGAATGGTTTCCCAAATTCGCGTAGCACCGCTCCCTTCATCATCTTCATGATGCAAACACTCCCCCAATTAATTGAGACCAAGATTTATATAACATCCACCACAAGAATGCTTTAATGTATTAGCTAGATTGATTTATATATTTGTTTTAAATCAATTGCTGAAATTATCTCAAGCCCGTCAGTACTTGAATTTTTTCCGATGTAATCTCGCTTAGGTTTTTACAATTTGCGAGCCGCATGATGTTCTGTAATTCACAAACGATTTTTCTTGTGTATATTGCAGCACCTCGACTTCCCCCACCATATACAGAGACTACATAGGGTCGGCCAATTCCAACTCCATCTGCTCCAAGTGCAAGCAATTTGAAAACATCTTCACCTGAACGAACAGAGCCATCAGCAAATACTTTTAGATACTTTCCAACTGCAGCAACAATTTCTGGTAATACATCGCTTGGAGACAGGGAACTTTCAACTACATTTCCCCCATGGTTTGAAACCAAAATGCCATAAGCACCGGCTTCTAAAGCTTTTCGTGCTGTTTCAACCGACATTACCCCTTTTACAATGCAAGGTACTTTTAATCTTGAAATGGTTTCTTTCAACTCTTTCAACGACCTTGCACATACACCCTCTTGTTTACCTCCTCCTTTCCCAGAATACTGATAACCAAGTCCAATCGCATCTAAATCTGTAGCAATTGCTATTGCACCCGCATTCATACTAGCTTCATATCTCTTCCAAAATTCATCACGATCTGCCCATGGTTTTATGGTGGGAATACCTAAACCACCAATGTCTTTTAATGGTTCAACTTGCGCTTCAAAATAACCGGGTTCTTTGTTATCGCCTAACCATGCTATTCCACCACCCTCATGCGTTCCATGGGTAAGCGCTTTTCCATATTCACCATTATTATTGAAGTATGGACTGTCATATATGTAGTCGGTTAAAATTTTCCCTATAGGTGCGGCAAATACCGGGAGATCAAACTTGGTACCAAGCAATTCGTAAGTCGTATCAGGAACATAGTCATCATGAATTACATCAAGCTTAATCCTTATATTCTCAAGTGCTCTTGAACTGTGAATAAAACCGCCGTTGTTGCCTTTTGCTCCCATTTCGAGCGAATTTGTAAACCTTCCAGCACAGGCAACTCCGTTACAGATCTTGCAGACACGACAAGAGGGTGACATCACTTTTCGTGCTGCATCTTGATACTTAGCATATTCTATAAGAATGTCATTGTAACTCATCGTTTTATCCATTTTTCTTGCCCAAATCTTATCCTTTCATCCATTGTTTTGGATATTCAAATAGCCTGCTCCGAGGGTTTAGATGAACAACCCAAACCCTCGGAGCTTTGTACAATGTTATCCGCGGGGTCTTAGTCGACCCAACCCTCAGTTGGGTAGTACTTCAAGAGATGGTCTTTTGCATTATCAATGCCAATGAGGTCGCCACCAGTGAAGACAACTGGCTCAAGTGTTTCGCCATTCAAAGCCTTAACAGCTGCTTCAACTGTCAGAGCACCCATATTGAAGGGAGCCTGGTCAAAGGTATAAGCCATGCGCCCATTCATGATTGCCGCAACGGCTTCGGGCAATCCATCGATACCAACTACAAGGATGTCCTCACGCCCAGCAGCTTCGATTGCCTGTAAAGCGCCTAGAGCAGTCGGGTCGTTTAGACCCCAAACGATGTCAATATCGTCGTAAGTCTGCAGAAGGTTCTCCATTACGGTCATGCCAGTTTCACGATTGGCATAGCAGGGCTCACGAGCGATGATAGTAACTCCTTCATGTGCTTCTGCTAGTGCCAGAACGGGATCGCAACGGTCCGCGCTCATCTGTGTCCCGGGAGTTCCATCAAGGATGACGACATTCGCCTTGTAGTCCAAGTCCTTCATAGCTGCATCTGCTACTAAATGGCTCGCAGTAGCATTATCAGCTCCAATGAACGTTCTCTGAAGCCCGGTGGCTTCAAAATTGGGAACCTTCGTGTTAAAGATTATGACAACAATACCTGCTTTTTCAGCGGCTTCAAGAACGGGGGCGTTCGCTGCACTGTCGATGGATGCAATACAGATTGCGTCAATGCCGGACTGGATCGCATCTTCAATCATGCTAATCTGCCCAGCGCTATCAGTGTAGGACGCCGGAGCATACTCCACTAATGTGACACCCAATTCGTTCGCCTTTTCTGTGGCACCCTGTACAATGTAACGCCAGAATGCTGTGGTGCTGTCTTTTAGGAAAATTCCGATTTTATAGTCGGTTTTTCCCTCGGCAACAGCGCTGCTTGTGCCCATCACAATCGCAAGAGACAAGCAAAGTACAAGTAAGATGCTGAGATACCTTTTCATGTGTCTAACCTCCTGTTTTTTTACCGTTTATTTTACCTACTCTTTTTGCTTACAGCATAATCGAGTAAGACGGCAACAATAATAACCGCGCCATTCACGATGCCTTGCCAAGTTGATGGAATCGACATTAAGTTGATTCCATTTAGAAGCAGGTTGATGATGATTGCTCCTATGGCGATGCTCCACACCCTTGCAATGCCGCCATTGAATGAGACTCCTCCTATTGCTACTGCACTAATTGCCTGGAATGCGAATGTCTTTCCAATTTCTGCTTCCGCAGTTCCCAAACGACCTAAATACACAATTCCTGCCAGTGCAGCCATAATGCCGGAAAACATGAAGCCAAAAATGACAGTCCTATTGACTTTGAG
>CAYGHY010000215.1:0-5104 GCA_964349435.1 uncultured Oscillospiraceae bacterium | reverse complement strand
ATAAATACTTAGTGGGATAAATTTGGTTAGAAAAAAGGATTTTCTAAATTTATGTAGAATTAAGATAAGGATATATTATTCTAGCCAGCACTGTACGAAGGATAAAATAAGATAGGGGTATTATCATTTATACAGGACGGTTAGGCATGAACAAGGGCAAGGCAAAAAAAACTGAAAAGAAATATCTTTCGATTGTATTAGTCCCCCATTCCTCCAGTCAAGTAAAGGTGTTGAGGTTCACTTCCTTTTATATAAAGCTTCTTATGTGTTTAGTTTTATTGACTGCAGTTTTTGTTGGCGGCGGTCTCTATATCTCGAAAATGTTGGATGAAAACAAAGCTCTGAAGCAGAGTATAAGCGAACTCTACAGTAACAACACCGTCCAGCGCAAACTGCTGGAAGAAAAAACCGGCGAAATTGACCGGTTGATTGAAGAGCGCTCGGCCTTCAGCGAGAACGTTAATGATAAAATTGAAGAGTTTACGGAAAGCTTCAATAAAATAACTGACGACTATATTAATGAGCGGACTTCCTCAAAAACTGACAGATCCGGCGACAGAACAGAGACTGCTTTTTCAAGAGATATTCGAAACCTCAAAGAAATACTCGATAACCTTACCCAATTATATAGCCGGGCAAACATACCAAAGGCAGATATCACTGCTGCCGAAGACAAACTTGCCAAATATTTGGAAACCGTACCCACTTTATGGCCAACATTAGGGAGACTTACTGATGACTTCGGCAACAGAAGGGATCCTTTCACAAGAAGAATCAAGTACCATGAGGGTATTGATATAGGCACCAACAGCGGCATAAACATAAGAACCGCTGCAAGCGGCAGAGTAGTTATGGCGGAACGTACCGGCGGCTACGGACTTACCGTTAAAATTGACCACGGAAGAGGTATTGCTACTCTATATGGACATGCTTCCAAAATTCTCGTAAGAGAAGGTCAATTAGTTAAAAAAGGCGAGATAATTGCAAAAGTTGGAAGCTCAGGCCGCAGTACAGGTCCCCACCTTCATTTTGAAGTATTGCTGTATGGCACTCCTGTTGATCCTCTTAAATATCTGGATTAGAAGTAAATATTGTATAAAGCTGGCGAACCGGTGGTAATGATAACTTCTCGTTTTGATTCACATATCGCAGCTAAGGGGAAATACCTGCGATGAGCTTACAAGGACAATTATACCTTTAAAAGCTCAAAAAAGTTTTTTTAACAAGCCTTTGAAGGCTGATTATATATTGAAATATTACCCTCGGACGGGTTTCCGAGAGGGCATATTCTTGCAAGGAGGAAAATGATGTTTAATAAAAGAAAGCCTAGTTTTCGCGAAGGAGTGGACACGCTGGTCGGCTCCAACACAGTATTCACCGGTAATATTGAGGCGGAAGGCACCATAAGGGTAGATGGCAAAGTAAAGGGAGATATAAAGGTAACCGGTGATGTATTCGTAGGTGATCAGGCTACTATTATGGGAGGTATTGAAGCTGCCAATGTTCATTTGTCGGGTACGGTCGAGGGCAATATTTCTGTGAAAGGCATACTGAAGATTCTTTCAACTGCAAAGCTGTACGGAGATATTAAGGTTAATAGTTTTCTAGCCGATGAGGGTGCTTTCTTTCAAGGCAAATGCAACATGGCGGAAGTTGTTTCCGTTGACAAAACTGCAGAAAAAAATACCTTAAAAAAGAATTACAAAAAAAGCTCTGTGCTTGAAGATGCTTACGAAGAAAAGTAAAAGCCGATGATAGTCACAAACCATATGATTATGGCAGCTAAAGCAAAGCGGAGCAGCAATCGTATCTTTTTGATGTTCCGCTTCCTGACATACCACCATCTGCGGTAAAGAATGCTGTTCCTGATCATGGAATCACCTCCACGCACATATAATATGCCGAAGGTGACATATTGGTTACAGGCTGCCTGATGTTTTTAAAGATTTTGACTGCGGTTTAACAAAATTTGCATTACCATATATCTCTTGAGCACTTTTTCTATATGAATATAAATGTCCTCCGGCACCTTCTAGTTCCTATCCCTTGCAATGACAAGTCGGAGCAGCTAAGGTATCCTGAGAGCCGGAACTTCTGCTTCCGGCTCCAGACCCAGCAGCATGTCAAGTTCGATATCCAGTGCCTGGATAATGTTCAGCATGATTTCGAGCTTGGGATTTACTTTGCTGCCATTCTCCAACTGGGGCAGGTAGCCAGGCGGGATACCCACTTCTCTGGCATAGTTCACTAGGGATATCTTTTTCTCTTTCCTTGTAGCCTTGATAACCTCTCCCACTTTTATTTGCAAGTATATCCCTCCTTTCACCGCTTCAGCTCTGACTTATTCTCTATAGTTTTGCAGTAAAAACATATTCATGATATAATTTAAGGTATAATACGCAAAATATCAAGGAGGACGCACATGAAGTCCAGTTCGAAGTCCGCTCCAAATGTAGCGGCAAAAAAATCAAAAAAAGCTTCTTCCGCAAGGAAGTTCATATTTACCGTTGTCAAGTTCCTTGCCATTTTTTTCGCAGCCGTTATTTTTGCCATATCTGGTATAGTAGGCGGCGCGATATATGGTTACATCATGACCGCCGAACCGATTAGGGATGAGCAATTAAGTGCGAAGGTCTCAAATCAAACCACATTTTTATATGATACAAAGGGCAACATCATTCAAAAACTGACCGGGAAAGATAATATGGACAGTGAACCGATCACAGACAAGGAAGCTCCTTACTTTCTGAAGAAAGCTATTATAGCTATAGAAGATGAACGTTTTGAAGATCACCACGGTATAGATATAAAAGGGATTTTCAATGCAGGCTTGAGTTTTGCTGAAAGCATATTTACAAACAACGATAAAGCCACCCGCGGCGGAAGTACCATTACACAGCAGGTTGTCAAGAATATAACAGGCAACACGAAACGCTCATTGCAGCGTAAGGTGCAGGAATGGTATGCAGCCATACAACTGGAAAGAAAGCTTGATAAATGGCAGATTCTGGAATTGTATATGAATCTCAGCTATTGGGGCAATAGTTGTAATGGTGTACAATCCGCTTCAAAGAAATACTTTGGGAAACCGGTACAGGAGCTTTCTTTAGCCCAATGTGCACTGCTTGCCGGGATTACCAACAGCCCGGGCAGGAACAATCCTTTTACCGAAACCGGGCGTAAAAATGCAAAAAACCGCCAGGTAACTATACTTGGGAAAATGCTGGAGCTTCGTATGATTGATCAGTCTCAATATGATCAGGCAATCAACGAGGACCTGAAATACGCTCCCAAGTCCCAATCACAGAAAGTTAGCAGCGTTCAGAGCTACTTTGTCGATCAAGTTATCATTGATGTAAGAAATGCACTTATGAAAGAATACAATATATCTTCTACGATGGCTAATTATATGATATATGGCGGCGGTCTGGAAATATACACCACAATGAACTCAGAAATTCAATCTGCCATGAATCAGGTTTTCATGGACGGCTCCTATTTCCCATTAGTAAATGAGACAGCTAAAAAGCAAATGGAACACCCTCAGTCATCCATGGCCATTATCGATGTACAGAATGGTCAGGTGAAGGCTCTTTATGGCGGTTACGGAAAGAAGGAAGCGAGCAATACATTAAACAGGGCTTCTTCTGCTCTCATGAAAAGGCAGCCCGGATCAAGCATCAAGCCGCTTGTAGTATATGCCCCGGCCATTGACAAAGAATTAATTACTCCGGCGACAATAGTAGATGATATACCGGTATATATGCTGACGGGTAAAGATGCCGAGAAAGAATACCCTGAAAACTATACCAACGAGTACGAGGGCCTGACCTCAGTAAGAAATGCTCTGAAAAGCTCAGTAAACGTCGTAGCGGCAAAAATCTGGAGAGATATACTGGGCATTGACAATTCAATAGACTACCTTAAGAAGGTGGGACTTGACAGAGAAAAGGAAAGATATGTATCCCTAGTGATGGGCGGTCTGGAAAACGGTGTGAACCCGCTTCAGATGGCTGCAGCCTACGTACCCTTTGCTCGTAAGGGTATATATTACGAACCTACAACATACACACTGGTCAAAAACAGTGCCGGCAAGACCCTCATTGATAAAAAGGCTGCTAATTTTAGTATTGCATATAGTGAGCAGACAGCTTTCATCATGACAGATTTGATGAAGGAGGTGACATTGGGAAAAACACCGCCGTACCCCCACTCTGGCACCGCAGCAAGATATGTTAACGAAAAAACCGTCGGTATGATGGTTGCAGGGAAGACCGGTACGACCAACAGCAACATTGACAAGTGGTTTGTGGGCTATACTCCTTATTATGCAGCTGCCGCCTGGTACGGATATGATAATCCCGGCAAACCCATAGCCTTGGAAGAAAAAGAATACAACCAGGCTATGATAATCTGGGCCGCAGTTATGCAGAAAGTTCATACCGGACTGGCACAAAAGAGTTTTGAGATGCCTTTAGGCATCGTTCAAAAGAATGTTTGCATCTATTCTGGTAAAATTGCAACAGAGTTGTGTACCAGAGATCCTCGGGGAAATGCGAAAAAAACAGAATATTTTATAAAAAATACCGAGCCCAGAGATGATGATCTGTGTACCTTGCATGTGGAAACTCAGGTGTGCACCGAAAGTCAGGACATTTACAAGCGCAATCTCCTGGCAGGTCCTAATTGTCCTCTTGATAAAGTAGTTAAAAATGTTTTCATTCAACGGAGTACACCCTATACACCTATAATGCCTAATGAACCCCCTCCCG
The DNA here is from genome assembly GCA_964349435.1 of uncultured Oscillospiraceae bacterium. GTDB lineage: Bacteria > Bacillota > Clostridia > Acetivibrionales > DTU013 > CAYGHY01. Next base: position 332 of record CAYGHY010000215.1, on the reverse strand, counting down.
AGGATATTGCTTATGAACTGCCTGCAGGTGAGTACTGCGCGATACATGGCGCTCAAATCACTACCGGATCTGCAATAGATATCACTGACACGCTCCTGCTTCCTGGCAGCGGCGGCGCACAACCCACACCCGGCAGCGGCGGCGCACAACCCACGCCAAGCAGCGGCGGCATACAACCCACGCTTGGCAGCGGCGGCATACAACCCACGCCAGGCAGCGGCGGCACTCTATCAGGTTTAGCCATGCAATTTTAAACTTGTAAAGACCCACAACCAAGAAAATTCGCTTCGCTCATGACTTAAAACCAAAGCGAATTTATCTTGTTCTCTATG
>CAYGHY010000214.1:0-5189 GCA_964349435.1 uncultured Oscillospiraceae bacterium | reverse complement strand
TTTTATAACAGGCTTGTTTCAGTACACTTGTTTTTTAGCAAGCTTTTGAAGGATAATTATTTATGTAAATTTATACGTACCAGAGCCCAGCTCCAGACATACACCATCCTCTGTTTGTCTGTATTCTGTTATACCTGTTGCATCCCTAAGCGGCAGACCGCCCTCGCAAACCTTCTCCAGCGCTGCACCAGGCAGCATCACAGTTGCTGTTGTATTTGGCGGTATAACTATCTCCTGGCTCATTCCTGCCGAGTTTGTCTCCCATCCGGACATTATTTTCCCATACATTGAATCCAGACTTGCAATTGCAAAGGAGAAGCTGTTGCCCGGCTGTGGCGCAATTTTTATATGCCTGTAGCCCGGCCGCTCTATATCTGTATCAATTCCCGCCACTTCTCTGTAAAGCCAGTCACCAATTGAACCATATGCGTAATGGTTGAAGGAATTCATATCCCTGCTCCAGAACGAACCGTCTTCCTTTATTCCATCCCAATGCTCCCAAACAGTAGTAGCACCCTTGGTAATCTGGTAGAGCCACGACGGATAGTCCTTTTGCAGCAGCAGCTCATATGCAAGGTCAATGTATCCGTTACTGCTCAGTACATAGCAAAGATACGGAGTTCCGACAAAGCCGGTAGTCAAATGGTTTTTGTTGTCCTTGAGGAGCCTTGCCAGAGAATCAACCGTTCTCTTCCGGTCCTTTGCATCTACCAGCTCAAACTTCAGAGCAAGCACATGAGCAGTCTGCGTCTCCACTGCAAGCCGTCCGTTCGGAGTCACAAATTCCTTCCTAAAATGGTCGATAATATTGCAATACAGCTCATCGTAGCACTTTACATCCTCCAGCTTTCCAAGTATTTTAGCCGTTTTTGCCAGAATGCTTGTGGAATACGCATAAAAAGCTGTCGCAATGAAATCTGTCGTGGTCGCACCGATATAACTGTCAGGCTTTGAATCCAGTCCCAGCCAGTCGCCGAAATGGAAGCCTGTATTCCATAGATATGGGTTATCGCCTTGATTCTTAATATATCCAACCCACATCTTCATGCTTTCATACTGCTGTTCAAGAATTCTCTCATCACCATAGCACAGATAAAGCGTCCACGGGCAAATAGTTGCCGCATCCCCCCAGGCAGCAGAAGAATAAGCTTTATCATCCAATACAGTGGGAACAACATAGGGTACGCCTTTTTCAAGAGATTGCTCAGCTTGAAGGTCTCGCAGCCATTTCGAAAAGAAAAGCGCCGTATTCATATTGAAGCAGGCAGTCCTTACGAACGTCTGTGCATCGCCCGTCCAGCCCAGACGCTCATCTCTCTGCGGACAATCTGTCGGCACATCAAGGAAGTTTCCCTTCTGTCCCCATAAAATATTATGCTGCAGCTGGTTTACCATCTCATTTGAGCAAACAAAGCTGCCGGTTTCCTCCATATCCGAGTGAATCACCCTTCCGACAAAGTTCTCGGGCAGTATTTTGTCTGGATAACCTTCAACACATACATACCTGAAGCCTTGGAAGGTAAAATGCGGTTCAAAAGATTCCACGCCCTCACCATTTAATATATAAGTGACCGTTTGCTTGGCGCTTCTTAGATTTTCAGTGTAAAAGTTGCCAGGGCTGTCTAAAATCTCGGCATGCTTCAGAGTGACAACTGTCCCCGACGTGCCTTTAACAGAAAAACGTACCCAGCCCGTCATGTTCTGTCCGAAATCTATTACCTGTTCGCCTGCAGGAGTTTTAATAATACGGATTGGCGATATCTCCTGAATGATTCTGACCGGTACATTCTCCTGCGCTCTTAGCATATCCCTCGGATGGCTGTGCACCTCAACTCCGCTCCAATCGCCAGCGTCATATCCGGACAGGCACCAGCCCTTCTTTTCCAGGCGAGCGTCGTAGGTCTCCCCGTCATAGATTTCAGACATCAGTATTGCTCCTGTTGACGATTCCCATCCATGTCCGGAAAGTATAATTTCCTCGGTACCATCTTCATACAGGACATGCATCTGCAGCAGCAATGCCTGAGTATCGCCATAAAACCCATTGCTACCGAGCCAGCCGATTTTTCCTGCATACCAGCCCTTTCCCAGGATCGCACCGATTACATTGCCTCCCTGTCTAAGCATCGCCGTTACATCATATGTCTGGTACTGCAACCTGCTGTGATAGCTGGTCCAGCCGGGTGCAAACAGACATTCTCCCACACGCAAACCATTCAAATGCAGTTCATACAAGCCCAGAGCTGTCGAATATATCCTCGCAGCCTTAATGGCGCCTTTCAATTGAAAGGTTTTTCTCAGCATGGGACATGCATTCTTCATTTCATCGTTAACTATAGCTGGCTTAATCCATTCAGCAGACCATTTCTCCGGTCCCAGCAAGCCAGTTTCCCAAAATGCAGTCTCGCTCCAGCTTGAATCGTTTCCTTTGTTATCATGAACTCTTACCCTGTAAAAGTACCGTGTACATGCTTCCAATTCCGGACCGCCATATTCCACGTGTATTGATTGCGCCGATTTTACCGCACCTGTATCCCATGATACCTGTGTGAAGCTTTCATTTTCTGAGACCTGTATTTGATACTCCACCTGCATTATTCCACGTTCCTCAGAAATAAGCTGCCAGCTCATCCTTGGACGCAGCTCATCAATTCCTACCGGGTTCTCTCTGTATTCGCATCTCAGCCTTCCTATTTTTAACACAATTATCAACCCCCTCTTCCGATTAATCTATTTATACTTTAACAAAGCCTGTTTCCTTTTTCTCTGGCGTATATTAAGATGTATAGGGGGTGATGTTCATGCATAGTCAGTTTGGGAATAAAATGACAGGCAGCTATTTTTTTCGGAAGGGTGAGAGCATTTATGTTAATAAAGCCCTCGAAGAGGTTGAACCACATCCGCACTCACATGATTTCCTTGAGATTGCCTATGTAGCTTCAGGCTGCGGCATTCACAGGATAGGCGAGATGGAATACTCAGTATTGCAAGGCGATCTGTTTATAATTAACTACAATATGATGCATGAATTCAGATCCCTCCGAGATAATATTGATTCAAAGCTTATTGTCTATAATTGTATTTTCAACCCTGATTTTCTTGATTATTCATTGGTCAATTGCAAGGACTTTTCAGACATCACCAATCACTTTTTGTTCAGATCCCTATTCCCGGAAGAGGGTGAAAACAAATCCGACATTAGGCTGCAGGGGCGTGATAGCAGGGGTATTGAGGAACTATATGAGAAAATGTTCAGAGAGTACCACCTCATGGAAAATGGATATGTAGAAATTCTTCGCGCATACGTTATAGAGCTGCTGATTACTATTTTCAGAGCCCTTCGCAAAAGCAGCATGCTTCAGGAAGGCATTGGCAATCATAGAAGGCAGGTAGTAGAAAAAGTTATGCTGTATATGAAGAACAATTATGCGAAGGAATTAAAGCTTGAGGAGCTTTCACTAATGGCTTTTCTAAGCCGCAACTATTTTTGCAGGCTTTTCAAGGAGGTCACCGATATGACCGTTATGGAGTACGCCCAGAAGATCCGCATGGAGGAAGCCTGCCGATTGCTTAGGTGCACGGACAAAAAGGTTATTGACATCCTCTCGGAGGTTGGCTATCGTGATATTAAATTCTTTAATCAGGTTTTTAAGCGCAAAACGGGAATGACTCCGAGTGAGTACAGGAAAACTGCCTCACCTATGTCACACCTATAAGGCTTCCTTCGAAGGGACCCATAGGGTTCCATAGCGAACAAGATAAATTCGCTTTGGTTTTAAGTCATGAGCTAAGCGAATTTTCTTATCTTTTTAATTTCTGATTCAAGTTCTCTTATTCTTGAATTTTCACTGCCTTCAGGTTCTTATGCAACTGCATCTCAACGTCGAAGCGCTGGTTCTGATATATCTAAACTCTTGCAAACCTTACTGATTGTCCTACCCTTTTCAATAACCATTTTTACAGCACTTGCTTTAATTCTTCATCATATCTTTTTTGTTTATTATCTGCCTTTTTTCTCGCTCTCCGTGATTTTATTATACAATCACGAGGTTGTGTCCGTCAAAGTCACCATAGCTCACGAAATGCTGTTGCATAATTGAAATATTATGATAAGATAATTTATAGTATTGTTAAGCTTTTTTGTAAAACAACGAAGCAGCTTTACTAAAATGGACAAGTTGTCATAAAGGGGTGTTTCTGTTGGGTTTGGGACAGGATATCGGCATTGATCTTGGGACATCTTCTGTGCTGGTTTTCATCAAGGGAAAGGGTATTGTATTACGGGAACCATCCGTGGTGGCTATTGACAAGAATACAAACAAACTGCTTGCGGTTGGGGAAGATGCCCGTAGGATGCTCGGACGTACACCGGGCAACATTGTTGCCATCAGGCCTCTCCAGGAAGGTGTCATTTCCGACTATGATATAACTGAAAGAATGCTTAAATATTTTATAAATAAAATTTGCGGCAGTACGATTTTAAGACTATTCAAGCCGAGAATTATGGTTTGCGTTCCCAGCGGCGTAACTGAGGTAGAACGTCGCGCGGTCATAGACGCAGCCATGCAGGCGGGTGCCAGAAAAACCTATTTGATTGAGGAACCCATAGCGGCTGCCATTGGTGCAGGCATCGACATTTCCAAGGCCTGCGGCAGTATGGTGGTTGATATAGGCGGCGGCACAACGGATATTGCGGTCATTTCCCTTGGGGGCACGGTTGTCTCGTCGGCAATCAAGATTGCAGGTGACAAGTTTGATGAAGCAATTGTCAAGTATATGCGTAAAAGGCACAATGTAATGATCGGTGAGCGTACTTCGGAAGAGATTAAAATAAATATTGGCACAGTTTATCCGAGGGTTCAGGATGTAGCCATGGACGTCAGGGGAAGAAATCTTATTTCCGGGCTGCCAAAGACGATTTCCGTTACCTCGACAGAGATAATGGAGGCCCTTGAAGAGCCGATTTCCAGTATTGTCGAGGCGGTGCATGCGGTACTGGAGAGGACGCCGCCGGAGCTTGCTGCTGATATCAGTGACAGGGGTATTGTTCTGACGGGCGGGGGAAGCCTTGTATACGGGTTTGACAAACTGCTTCAGGAAAAGACAGGCATAAACGTAATCATTGCGGATGATGCGATATCCTGCGTAGCATTGGGTACGGGCGAGGCACTGAACAGTATTGAAGCCAT
>CAYGHY010000213.1:0-5310 GCA_964349435.1 uncultured Oscillospiraceae bacterium | reverse complement strand
GAATTAAAGCTTGACCTGATAAGGGTTGCCTCCTATCCGGATACTATTTTCAAATATCATCTAATTTATAAGGATGGGAATGCCACAGGCATGGTGGGAGTATACAGCTTTGATGAAGAATGGTACTACCTATATAAAAAAGATACTGAAAAGTACAAGGTCAAGAGGCGCAAGGACCTTGAAGGCATTAAGCCCTCTTTTACCTATAAGCAGCAACGGAAAGGACAAATAGATAAACAGGACAGCCAACAATCCCTTGATGATAAAGAAGTGAAAATTGCAGAGATTGAAGATGTAAACACACAGGACGATTCTACTTTAGAGGCGACTGAGCAGAACTCCGGCATGCAGATGAGCGGTATGTAATACCTAATTTTGTGTAGAACGTTCACACGATACAAATTGACACGATTGAAGATCCCTGCTTTCCAATGAAAAGGCAGGGAAATCAATAAAAAATAAGATTTATGGAGGCAGAACATGATGAGAAAATTTGTGAAAAAGGTAAAGAGTCAAATTACAAGAAAGGCACTGATGGCAAAGGCTATCCTGAGATCACAGTGCGGCGAAAGCTTTGTGGATAGCGGAATCAAAATTTTAATTGCAGTTGTCATTGGTGCCCTGCTGCTTGCAGGACTTTATGCGCTATTTGGCGATACCATCATGCCAACACTAAAGCAAAGGATACAGAATATGTTCAACTATGGGGGCTGATAAGCTGCTATTAAATAGTACAAAGCAGGTAGGGAATGGCAAAAGGCATTCCCTATTGCCCCTTTTCTAGCCATCGGCTGCATAGCAGCATATTTAATAGTAACAGGAGGAATTACCCTATGAGCTTTTTAAAAAACAGAACCGTACTCGGTGTCATTTGCATTGTATTGTCTCTCATTATCTGCTTTGCAATCACGCCGCTTTTTAACTCAAGCCTATCCCAAAAGGTGGGCATCGTCCGTGTGGTGAAAGACATTAAAACTGGAGAGCAGATCACCAAGGATATGGTGCAAACTATAGAGGTAGGAAGCTTCAATCTGCCAAAGGATGTAGTGAAAAGCACTGACACTGCAGTAGGTAAATATATAACTGCAGATCTGGTTGCAGGCGACTATATTCTAAAAGCCAAGCTTACTGAAGTACCTACTGAAGGGAATGCATATTTGTATAACTTGAATGGTCAGAAACAAGCGATTTCTGTCACCATTAAAAACTTCTCAATTGGCCTATCGGGAAAGCTGATCTCAGGCGACATTGTGTCAGTCATAGTTCCCGATTATAGAAAGCAGGGAACAACGGTCATTCCTGCAGAGCTTCAGTATGTGCAAGTTATTGCAGTTACTGCCAATACCGGGTATGACACTGATGGTGGAAAGCAAGCTGCAGATACTGTAAAAAACGATAATGAAAAAGTTCTGCCCGCTACTGTAACCCTTCTCACAACACCGGAGCAATCAAAAATCCTTGCTGAGCTTGAAGCGGACGGCAAGCTTCACATGTCTCTTGTTTACAGGGGGACAAAAGAAAATGCAGCAAAGTTTTTAGAGTCACAAGATGCGGTAATTGCCAAGCTTTATCCAAAGTCGGTAGGAAAAAATGAGGCAGTGAAAAAGGAGGGCACTTCCGAGTTAAAGTATACCATGCCAGAAAAGGAGACTTCAAAGCCATGATTAATTTCAAAACTGGCAGCATCTTCTCCCGCAAAATCGAGCATGCGAAGCAGTCTACTGAACTGGAACCTGATAATCAGGTGCTGGCTGTATGGGGAAGCCCTTCTTCCGGAAAGACCCTCGTGAGTGTCAAGCTGGCCAAGCATCTCGCCAGCAAACGAAAGAATGTTGTGCTTCTATTGTGTGACATGACTGCCCCGCCTCTGCCTTGCATTTGCCCACCATCTGATATCGAATGTGAAAAATCCCTCGGCAGCATCCTTGCGGCAACCCATGTAACGGATAATCTCATCAAGCAGAACTGTGTTTTGCACAAAAATCAGAGCTATATCACCATCATCGGAATGCTAAAAGGAGAAAATGTGTTTACCTACCCGCCTTATACAGCTCCGCAGGCAGTGGAATTGATTGAGCATCTTCGCAACATCGCACCCTATGTCATCATCGACTGCGGCAGCACCATCGCCACGGATATCCTGTCGGCAGTTTCATTAATGGAATCTGATGCGGTGCTGCGACTTGTTAACTGCGACCTTAAATCCATATCCTATCTGTCCTCGCAGCTTCCGCTGTTGATGGACCAGAAATGGGATACAGACAAGCAGTATAAAATTGCCTCCAACGTGAAGCAGTATGAGGCGAAGGAGAACATGGAGCAGATATTAAACGGAGTGACCTTTACCATCCCCCACTCAGAGGAAGTGGAGCAACAGTACCTAGCGGGGGATCTGTTTAAAGATTTGGGACTGAAGGATAGTCGGGGCTTCCGAAAGGAACTTGAAAAAATCAGCAAGGAGGTGTTCGGCGTATGAGCATCAATGCAGCAACAAACCACAACCTATTTTTCAGTCCTGATAATACCGACAAGGACTTTGGGGCTGTACTACGTGATGTGCAGGAATACATATCAAGCAAATACTCCACCCTTATTGTGGATGGAGGAAAGAATGAGGTCAAGGATCAGGTCAAACGGTACATCAGCAAATATCTGATGGATTATCGCATCGCCGTAAAGGGTATGACCACAGAGCAGCTTATTGATGCGTTGTACACCGAGATGGCTGAATTTTCGTTTCTTACGAAATATATCTTTGGTACAGGCATTGAAGAAATCGATGTTAACGCCTGGAATGATATTGAGGTGCAGTATTCCAACGGACAGAACGTAAAGTTGGAAGAACACTTCGAATCTCCTGAACACGCTATCAACGTGGTGCGCCGGATGCTTCATGTATCCGGTATGGTACTGGACAACGCCAGCCCTGCCATTCTGGGACACCTGTCCAAAAACATCCGTATTGCTGTATTGAAAACACCCCTTGTGGATGAGGATGTAGGGGTGGCGGCCTCCATCCGTATTGTAAACCCACAGCGTATGGAGAAAGACGACTTTGTCAGAGGCGGTACCGCTACAGACGAAATGCTGGACTTCTTATCTGAATGTCTGCGCTACGGCATATCAGTGTGTGTGGCAGGAGCCACAAGTTCTGGCAAGACTACTGTGACCGGGTGGCTGCTGACCACAATCCCCCACAGCAAAAGAATCTTTACCATAGAGAACGGCAGCCGTGAGCTTGCCCTTGTGAGAGAAAAAGACGGTAGGGTCGTCAACAGTGTCATCCACACACTTACACGCTCAAGTGAAAATGAGAAGCAGAATATTGATCAAGACACCCTGTTGGATATGGCCTTGCGGTTTAATCCTGAAATTGTATGTGTTGGTGAGATGCGTTCGTCAGAAGCCTATACTGCACAGGAAGCAGCGAGAACAGGACACACTGTGCTGACAACCATTCACTCTAACTCCTGTGAAGCAACATGGCGCAGGATGGTCACCCTCTGCAAAAGGAAATATGACATTGCCGATGATACGCTGATGTCCCTTGTCACTGAAGCATTCCCTATCGTGGTATTCACTAAACAGCTTGAAAACAAGCAACGCAAAATGATGGAAGTGATGGAGTGTGAGATTCTTCCTGATGGAAATAGAAACTTCCGCAGCCTGTTCCGATTCAACATCATCGAGAACCGAATGGACGGAGATAAATTCATCATCAATGGCAGACATCAGCAGGAGAACACAATTTCTAATGGCTTGCAAAAGCGCTTTCTTGAAAACGGCATGCCACAAGAAGTGCTACAAAGAATTATGAAAGGGGGAAGCGCAGTATGACCTTATTTCAGCTAATTGCCTGCATCGGCATTGTTGTCGGCAGTTTCATACTCATAAAGCTGTCGCCTCTTGAATTTACCGACAGCCTGTTCAGCTTTATGACCACAAGACCCAAAAGTATCAAGGATGAAATCAACGAGGCGATGCAAAGAAAGAAGCCCTCATTTCTCCGCAGAGAAGTTATGGAAGCTCAGCACATCCTTATGCTGACCGGCAAGAGCAGTCGATTCTCTTTGATTTGCGTATGCTCCCTTGGACTGTTTGCTTTAGGTGCCTCCCTTGCGATTTTGATGAGAAATATATTCCTTGTGCCGGTGCTTGCAGTGGGATTGATGTTTCTGCCATTTTGGTATATAAAGCTGACGGCAAACCACTATAAGAAAGATATATCCGCAGAGCTTGAAACTGCACTGTCTATTATAACCACAGCCTACCTCAGAAATGAGGACATATTGACCGCTGTAGAGGAAAACCTCTACTACCTGAACCCTCCGGTTCATCATGTGTTCAGGGATTTTCTGATGCAAATGAAACTGGTCAACCCTGATTTGGATGCGGCACTGAGAGCAATGAAACCTAAGATTGACAATGAAGTGTTCAGGGAATGGTGTGATGCTATCAACGCCTGTCAGCATGATCGGGGATTGAAAACGATCCTCACACCTATCGTGAGCAAGCTCTCCGACATGAGAATCGTCAATGGAGAGCTTGAATACATAGTGTTTGAGCCAAGAAAGGAATTCATCATTATGGTGATTCTTGTTATAGGCAACATACCCCTAATGTATGCGCTAAATAAGTCTTGGTACAATACGCTGATGCACACAGCGGTCGGGCAAATCATCCTTGCAGCAACTGTAGCTTTGATTTTTATTTCTATGGCATTCGTAATTAAACTTACCAAGCCCATTGAGTATAGGAGGTAAAAATAAATTGATATACTTACTATTTTTATTCGCGGCTCTCCTTTCAATTGGTCTCTTTTTTGTCCTTGCTGATACGCTGAAGCTGCCAACTCTTAAAACAGCTAAAGCAATGATCAATACAGGGCGAAAGGACAAGAAGTTGTCCAAGACGGTGGAAATGTTGCTCTTTGATATGGCGGTCAAACTCTCCAAGCTGATAAACATGGATGAATATAAGAAAAGCCGCATGAATAATATCCTCAAAGCTTCAGGAATTCAAATGACACCGGAAGCATACACCACTTACGCATACGTCAAGGCAGGGGCAATCCTTATCGGAATAGTACCCTGCCTTTTTCTTTTCCCCCTGCTGTCTCCGGTAGTTGTATTACTTGCGGTGGCAATATATTTCAAAGAGAGTCGAAGAGCTGATGAGAGCTTAAAAGCTAAGAGAGATCAAATAGAAAGGGAACTTCCCAGATTTGTAGCCACCATTGAACAGGAGTTGAAGAACAGTCGGGATGTATTATCTATTCTGGAGAATTTCAAGAAGAATGCAGGTGCAGCC
>CAYGHY010000212.1:1233-5387 GCA_964349435.1 uncultured Oscillospiraceae bacterium | reverse complement strand
CGGTAGCTCTTTAAGGTGATGGGAATGCTAATAGCACAGATTATTGGACACACCCGGGGGCAGGTCATAAGCCATAGCCTTCTCTTCTTGCTTTGCTTCTTTGGCAGCTTCAAGCCTTCTTCTTTCCAGATGCGCTCCACACGCTTATGGTTCACCTTATGGCCTTCTCTCCTAAGGATGTGCGTTACCATCCTGTATCCTACACGTCCGAAGTTACAGGCCAATTCTATGATGCGAGCCCTTAGGGCATCTTCATCCGGTCTTTTCACAGCTTCGTAACGAAAGACAGTCCTGCTCACGTGCAATACCCGGCAAGCGCGTCTTTCCGTCATATCATGCTCTCTGATGACGTACTCCACTGCTGCCTTCCGCTTTGCCGGGCTCAGAAGTTTTTTGAGTTCACATCTTTCAACACTGCGTTTTCGAGGCTAAGCTCTGCCACTAAAGTCTTAAGCCTGGCGTTTTCCTTCTCCAGCTCCTTTAGCCTTTTTGCGTCTGACACGTTCATGCCGCCGTACTTGCTCCGCCATTTGTAGTACGTCTGCTCGGATATCTCTGCCTGGCGCACAGCCTCAGCAACGGTCTTGCCCTGGTTGCACAGGATCTCTATGTTTCTCAGCTTCAGGATTATCTGCTCCGGCGTGTAATTCTGCTTACCCATTTCCTTACCTCCCCACTAGATTGTACCTTGGTTTCTACTCAATCTTGTCTTGGTACTAATCTAGGGGGTCAGATCAAAACTTTGATGATTTTACGTATTGTAACTTGATGAAAGAAGATGATAACATATGTAAGTACTTACTTACACGGAGGGTTGTCATGAATAAATCACCAGTGAGATGCTTAAAAGAAGATCGAAGGAAGCACATTCTTGAAACAGCAAAGGCCGTATTCATCGAAAAGGGCTATGCTTCTACGACAACTGCAGGAATCGCTAAAGATGCCAACATTGCGGAAGTCACATTGTTCCGATACTTTCCGTCAAAACAAGAACTTTTTGAATCAATATTCAAACCTTTTTTATTTGATTCAATCAACGATAAAGTTATATTGGATGAAACAAAACCTCTAGAAAAACAGGTTTTTGATCTACTCGATAAGAAGACCGAATTCGTCAGCCAACATCAAGGTGAGATCAAGCTGCTCTTAATAGAGCATGAGCGGTTTGATTTAAAAGAGAACTATATCTTAAAAATAAGTGAATATGTAAAGTCTCAATTACTGGATTTGAATTTGAACATAGATGATGCTTATCATATGCGCATTTTGGTTGGGATGCTTCTATCATTCTTGTATTTCCCCGCGAAAACGAAAAAGGAAAAGGAAGTTTTCATTAATAATATCGTCGATCTTCTTGTCGGGAGATCAGAGGCTGGAGTAAACCATTGAAATCATTTTTCTCAAACATCGGGTCTTCAATCCATAAAAATCCGTTTAGGTTGTTATTTCTCTTCACCATCATAGTTGTTGTCATGATTGTCGGCGCTACCAGGATGCAAATGGCAACCGGCAATGAAACTTTGGTTCAAAGCGAAGATGCCATTTATATTGCCACTAAGAAAATGGAATCAACCTTTGGAGGAGATACAATTCTGGTGCTTATCGAAGCATTAGATGGAAACAGTATACTGACGGTTGATAACATGCAGCTACTGTATAGCATACAGCGACAACTGAACTACGAAGAAGATATCTTTTCGATTATGAGCCCGGCGGCAATCGTCAATAAGATCAGCCAAAAGCAAAAAGAGATGTTGACAGAAAATGTGGTCAACATGAGTGACGGGCTGCTAAGCATGGGAGGGGCGCTTAATGACATCGGAAAAATGCTGTTGTCATTAGATATGCTCGACCCACAGGACATGATTGATAGACTCAATCAATTTGGCATACTAACAGAGAGATTTAATCAGTTAAGTGCAGGACAGCGGCAGCTTACGACCGGACTGGGCAGTATAGAGGATAACCTGAAGCAAACATCGACCGGACTAAGCAGCCTATCCGATCAGCTTCGGCAGATAGCATCAACAATGCCTGAGCAGCAGGCATTGCCTCTTTTGACAATCAGCGACCATTTGAGGCAAACATCGGCCGGGTTGACAGCCATGAGCGCCAACACGAAGCCGATGCAGGATGCGACCTCGAATACATCGCAGGCCATGGATAACATTTCGTTCAGTATTGCAGAAACGTTTTCAGGCATGAAAAAGAGCTTAACAGAATCGATTTCACCCGCCCGGCTCAAAGCAATGGCTGAAGGCTTTTTAACTATGGGTGAGCGGCTGATACAGTTGTCTGACGGCCTAGATACAATGGCTGAGAAGAGTGCAATGATGGAAGCGACCGTTTTGTCGACCCAGCCTGAGCTAGAGCAAGTCATGTATGATGATGCCGGTCATCTGAACACGATGTTCGAAGATGTTGTAATCAGTCCTTATCAAATGATGATGATTGTTAAACTGGACGGAAATTTGAATGACCAGCGGAAAGATGAACTGACTTCAAAGATTTCAATCATGCTTGAAAATGCTGAATTTAAAGATGCACAAGTCACCGTATCGGGCAAATCAGTTCTGGATCTATCACTGAAATCTGAAATGAAATCAAGCATGATGAAGATGGTTGGACTTGCTGTTCTAATCATGTTTCTCGTACTGGCTCTGATATTCAGGGTCAAATGGAGAATGCTGAGTCTGGCGGTGATAATTGTATCGGTTATAGCAACGCTGGGATTCATGGGCTGGGTCAGTATTCCTGTTACCATGATCTCGATGGCGGTTTTCCCAATTCTTATTGGTTTGGGAATCGACTACTCTATTCAATTCCATAACCGTTTTGACGAAGAAGGCGATATAGAAAAAACGACAAGGCAAATTGGAAAAGCCGTATTTGTGGCTGTCATCTCCACAATGCTCGGCTTCATCTCCTTGTTGTCATCGCCGGTACCAATGATAAAAGATTTCGGCAAGATGCTTACCATTGGGGTTTTCATCAGCTTTCTGGGCAGTCTGTTTCTGTTACTCCCAGCCCTCAGGGTGGCTCAGTTAGTGCAAAACAACGGAAAAACCGAAAAGCATCAGCCGAATGCGGATTCACATTCTTTCATGTATCGTGTGCTGGCCAAAGGCGCACTTGTTACCATAAAATTCCGCTATCTCATTCTGATAGTAGTTCTGGTAGTTGCGGGATATGGCGTTTATGTAGATTCAAGCATACCGGTCGAAACAAATATTGAAACGTTCATGCCGCAGGACTTGCAGGCTCTTGATGATATAAGAAAGGTTCGCAGTGTGATTGAGAGCACCGATCAGATTGTCGTCTATTTCGAAGATGACAATGTCTTATCTGAGGAGAATTACTCCTACATACAAGATAAGACGGCCCTGCTGCGAGATCTAAATACAGATTTGATATCGGATGTAAAAAGCATCGATCAGCTGGTGATCAATGGATACAGCTCAGGAGAAATGAACATTGCCGAACAACTGAAATTAATCGGTGAAATTCCCGGTTCTCAGCGCGAGATGTTCATCAGCGCAGATGCTCGCGAAGCTATTGTTATATTACAGATAAGACCACTAACTACACAGGCACTCGAGGCGCTAATTAAAGATGTTAATGATGTTTTCAGTGATGCGAACATGACTGTTTCTCTGACTGGTAAAAGCATGCTGGATGTTGAAATGGTTGGAGGATTAACGCAGGGCCGCGTCAGGATGACACTGCTGGGCGTCGCCCTAGTATTTGTCGCTTTGCTTATCCTATATCGGCACCCCGTCAAAGCGCTGTTGCCGATTATACCCGTGGCTATAATCATCGGCATATCGAGCGCTGTAATGTATGTTCTCGATGTTGACTGGACTCCCATCACCGCGACGCTGGGAGCACTAGTTCTGGGCATGGGAACCGAAATGACAATAATGATGATGGAACGCTACCTAGAAGATCGACAAAATGGAAAAAGTAAGATCGACGCGATACAACAGTCAGTGGCAAAAATTGGCAAAGCAATTTTAGCGTCAGGATTAACTACCATCGGTGGCTTTTCCGTCCTTCTGTTCTCCAACTTCGCAATCTTGCAGGACTTCGGTCTGATGACGATGGTTAACATCTCGCTTGCCTTGTTAAGTACTTTTGTTGTTTTACCACCGCTA
>CAYGHY010000212.1:0-1223 GCA_964349435.1 uncultured Oscillospiraceae bacterium | reverse complement strand
CTATTATATATCTTTGACGAATTGCTGATTAAGAAACGGATTGAAGGTATCGCTGAATTAGATGCTAGAACGGAAAGTGTTAGAAGCGAGTCGTCATGAGGACTTGAACCAGCCATTGGCAGATATTTCAAAGTGAAACGCATGCACGGCAGTTTCTACTGTATAAAGAGGCTGAAATTGCAGCGTGCAGATGAAAATGGAACATGGAAACGGCTTGAATGGGCTTTTCAGCCTGGACAGGGCAAGTTAATGTCTCTGTCCGACGATGTTTATAGCAAGTTATTTCAATCAAACTTAAGGAGGCCCTCTGTGAAATCTACGAAAACCCAAAAAGCCCTTATCACTCTTATTCGACTGATGTTCTTTGCCTTGTTCGTGCTTCTGATTCACAATGGCAAAATGGTTTTATGGCTGGGTGTATTCGCCATCAGCCTCGTTGCTGAACTGGTTTTTGGCCGGTTTTATTGTGGTTTTCTGTGCCCGATGAATACGGTTATGATCCCAACTGACTGGCTTGCAAGCAAGATGAAGATTCAAACTAATAAGGTGCCTAGCTGGTTGAAGTCCGGCTACATCGCATGGGTTCTTCTGGCAGTAAGCCTTGTTTCAATGATTTTACTTAAGCGCCTGCACGACACCAATATCCCAATTCTATCGGTCCTGCTGGTTCTTTCCATACTAATGACCTTGCGCTTTCACCCCTCTGTCTTTCACAATCTGCTTTGCCCTTTCGGTGCGATCCAGAAACTTTTCTCTCAAAAGCCCCTTCTGTCGCATCGTGTTAATCCTCAAGCGTGCATTGGTTGCAAGCGATGTGAAAAAGTATGCCCATCTCATGCAATTGTAGTCACGGTTGTAGACCACAAAGCACATGTATCCGATCATATATGCCATCAATGCACAAACTGTCAGCAAGTGTGTCCTACATCGGCGATACACTATGTTAAATAAGTTGGCCCTCTCCCTGAAAACCGGTACCACCTTTGATAGTAGTCAGCTGCATTTGAAGCACTGGTTGGGGATGTAGTGGTCAAGCAAACGGTCAAGCAGACGTGGCGATACCCAGTGAATTATATGAACTAAATGGACGTAACAGAATTCAAATATGGGCATTAATATTGATTGCATGGATAAAAAGAACTTGATGGATACAATGGATGTAAGGCTCTTGAATCCCGCCTTCGGCACCAATAGGGTTTTAAAAGGTCAGTAAGCTGGCGGTT
>CAYGHY010000211.1:0-5411 GCA_964349435.1 uncultured Oscillospiraceae bacterium | reverse complement strand
CCCAGCATAGGAATTTTTTAGGAGATTTATAAATTCCTATGCTTCAAGAAAATTCCTTAAATTTATCATGCGTTTATTTTTATGACATTCATGTTCTTTCTTATATAATCATATAAAGAATACATCGTTATAACAACGGCCAACAGCATCGCATAATCGTCGAACTGGAAATCTGTAAACAAGCTGATTGGAAAATTCTTCAACAAAGCGGCAACAATTGCTATATCCTGCATAATGGTCTTTATTTTACTGAGTTTACTGGCGGCAATTACGATACCTTCACCAGCCGCTACAAGTCTGAGTCCCGTTACAATAAACTCTCGTGAAATAATCAGCATAGCTACCCAAGCGTTAATATCTCCACTTTGCACCAATGCCATAAGCGCGGCTGTAACAAGCAGCTTATCTGCTATAGGGTCGAGGAATTTGCCAAAATTCGTGACTAATTGATGTTTTCTGGCTATGTATCCATCTACTGCATCTGTGCTTGATGCAATAATAAAAATACCCGCTGCAACATAACCTCCGTAATTTGCCAGAAACTGGTTTATTACTATCAGCTGCGGATGCATAAACTGCAAAAAACCTGCGTTTATTATCGACTCTGGAATTGGCACTACAAAAAACATCAATATCGGTATAATGCATATACGTGAAATTGTAATTTTATTGGGCAGATTCATTTTTAACCTCTCCTGTAATATCATATTGTCCGCCATTTAAGATTTCTACAGTTACTATCTGACCCATTTCAAGTAGTCTGTTACTTGTAAAATAGATCAAGCCATCTATATCAGGTGCTTCCGCATAGCTTCTGCCAAAATAGAAAACCCCATCCTCTGCAATTCCCTCAACCAGCACATTATACGTTTTTCCCAGTCGCTCAAAATTCATCTCCGATGATATCTGACGCTGAAGCCTCATCAACTTTCCATAACGCATTTTTTTAACTTTTGCCGGTATCTGATACTGCATTTTAGCTGCGGGAGTACCATCTTCCTTAGAATACATAAATACTCCAAGTCTGTCAAATCTGTATTTCTTAACAAATGTGCAAATCATATTAAAATCTTCCTCAGTTTCACCTGGGAATCCTACAATTAATGATGTTCTGAGCACTAAACCGGGTATCCGCCTTCGAAGCATATCAAGGAGATTGTTCACATCACTGCTGCTGCCTCTTCGGCCCATTCTCTGCAATATGGAATCGCTGGCATGTTGTACGGGAATGTCAATGTATTTACATATTTTATCATTATGGATAATCTCATGAATCAAGGGTTCATCTATATCTTCCGGATAGCAGTAAAGAAGGCGGAGCCATTCAATCCCTTCAAGTTTGCTTAACATTTGGATTAATTCAACAAGTCGTTTTTCATTATAAATATCTAGTCCATATCTTGTTGTGTCCTGTGCAACCAAAATGAGTTCTTTTACTCCCGAGGCTGCAAGTTTGGCAGCTTCCTTCAAAATCTCTTCCTTTTTTCTGCTTCTGAAACGGCCGCGCAGTGAAGGAATAACACAATAGGTGCAACAATTGTCGCAGCCTTCGGCAATCTTAAGGTATGCATATCCTTTCCCTGTGGACAGCACTCTCTCCCCCTCCAGATAGTCCGTACTTTTCAATTCTCCATATATTGCCGGATGCTTTCCTTCATAAGCTTTACTAATCACTGAAGTGATTTCAGAATAACTTCCTGTGCCAAGAACTGCGTCTACTTCCGGTATTTCATCCAATATAGCCTGTTTGTATCTTTGAGCCAGACAACCGGTAACTATTAGCAGTTCACAACTGCGTTCTTTAAAAGCTGCCATTTCAATAATTGTATTTATGGATTCCTGCTTTGCGCTTTCAATGAACCCACAAGTATTTACAATTATGATCTGCGCATCCTCGCTTTCGGCAATTATTTCATAACCGCAAGCCTTCAGAGCCCCCAGCATAAGCTCACTGTCCACAAGGTTTTTTGGACAACCTAGTGACACCAGTCCTATTTTTTTGTTCAACAATATCGCTCCCTGTAGTTTTTGTAAGCTTTACTGTACTTCGACATTTACTTGTTGAATCGCATCTCTTATTGTATCATGTGAGAAACCTCTGTGTAACAAAAAACTATATGCTTTTTTCAGTATATTTTCATCTGTCAAGTCATATTTACCAAATTTTCTTTTTAGGAGGTTTTCTGCTACATCGATATCTTCTACTTTCCAATCCTCCAGAACCTCATCGGCTACATCATCGGCAATTCCTCTGCTTAGAAGTTTCTGCTTCATTAACCTTTTTGATACCGGCTTCAATTTACTTCGATCAAAAACATATTTCTGCGCATAAAGCTTGTTATTGATATAACCTAAAGCTTTCAACTCATCAATCACTTGTTCTATACATCTAGTGTCGTAACCTTCTTCCTGAAGCTTGCCTCGGACTTCCTTATCTGTACGGTGTACAACTGAAAGGTACCGTACAGCAATAGACTTTGCTTCACGAAAATTCAATGTGTTCTTTATATAATCAATAGTTTCCTCGGTAAGAACAAGATTGTCATACAAGTTCAGTGAAACATAGTTATTCTCTGAGATGGAGAACGAAAATTTACCATCAACATATATGGATAATCTGTCTTTGTTTTTTTTGTTTTTTTCTACTGACGTTATCTCCAATACTTCACCATCTCCCGTATTACATCTTACCAATTTAATTATTCTATGTCCAGAGCCATTTCATTTTCGTCATTGTCAGCAATATGGGATGTATTACTGCCGACGAAAGCCTGACTGTAATTTTCCCTGATTTTCTTCTCTATTTCCCGTGCAATTTCCTGATTCTCTCTCAGAAACTGCTTTACATTTTCTCTGCCCTGCCCTATTCTCTGACCGTTGTAGGAGAACCATGAGCCGCTTTTGTTTATTATGTCAAGACTTACTCCAACATCCAGTATGCTTCCATCTTTTGAAATACCTTGGCCATAGATGATGTCGAACTCAGCTTCTTTAAACGGCGGGGCGACTTTGTTCTTTACAACCTTCACTCTAGTTCTGTTGCCTATTACCTCGGTACCCTGTTTGAGAGACTCTATCCTTCTGACATCCAACCTGACCGACGCATAAAATTTGAGCGCTCTTCCGCCTGGAGTGGTCTCAGGATTGCCGAACATGATGCCAACCTTTTCTCTTAATTGGTTAATAAATATAGCAGTTGTCTTGGATTTGCTTATTACACCAGCCAGCTTCCTGAGTGCCTGAGACATAAGCCTTGCCTGAAGACCTACATGAGCATCACCCATTTCACCATCTATTTCGGCTTTAGGTACAAGAGCTGCAACGGAGTCTATAACGACAATATCAATGGCACCGCTCCGTACCAGTGCTTCTGCTATTTCGAGAGCTTGCTCGCCTGTATCCGGCTGCGAAACAATTAAGTTGTCTATATCAACACCTAGCTTTTTGGCATAACTAGGATCAAGTGCATGCTCCGCATCAATAAATGCTGCATCTCCGCCTGCTTTTTGCGCCTCCGCTATAATATGAAGCGCAACTGTGGTCTTTCCTGAGGATTCTGGCCCGAATATTTCGACAACTCTTCCTCTTGGCACACCACCAACACCTAATGCAATATCGAGTCCTATAGCTCCCGTAGGTATCGTTTCGATATTCATATTCATGTTTTCACCCAATCTCATGATCGCACCCTTGCCAAACTGTTTTTCTATTTGGTTCAGTGCCATTTCTAACGCCTTTTTTTTCTCCATCATCTCAAATAGACCTCCCTCTATAAAATAAAATCTCAATGATATTGAACTCCGATCGATTGAGGCCGAATTTATTTTGTAAATGGCCATCAATAACGAACATTTGTTCTGCAACAAATTATATATCAATTCAACAAAGGTGTCAATAATAAATTTACAATATTTAACATGCGCCTCCATTGTACCCATCTTGCCACCCTTTGAATAATTCAAATCAACTCCCCCTGAAATGTCAGCTGTTTTTTTACCAAATACCGTCTCAGCATATCAAATGCATACAAACAGGTAACGTTTCTTATCCTGTTCCTACCACCCCATAATTCGAGCTTTCTTACCTCAACACCATTTTTATCTGCCAATGCAACATATACAGTTCCTACAGGTTTTTCCTGTGTACCTCCGTCTGGTCCTGCAATACCAGTTATAGAGAATCCAAGATCCGTTGAGGACGCCCTTCTGATTCCCTCAGCCATTGCTTTTGCTGTTTGTTCACTTACAGCACCGAACTCTTCAAGTATTTCCTGTTTGACATTCAATGTTTGCACCTTGGAACGATTGCTATATGTTACCACACATCTATCAAAAACAGCAGATATGCCCGGTATCTCGGTTAGTTTGGCGGCCAACAGTCCTCCTGTGCAGGATTCCGCCAGCGACAGGGTTAGTCCGCTTGCCATAAGCAGCATTGCAGCCACTTCCTCCAAACTTTTGTCATCATTACTATATACTGCGTCTCCCAGTCTTCGCCTTATTTCATCTTCAACAGGCGTGATGATATCTTCCTCAGCACTGTCTTTTTCGTACCTTGCGGTAATCCTCAAAGTGACTTCTCCGTCTTTGGCATAGGGGGCTATGGTTGGGTTTGACTGGGCATCAATGAGATCGAGCAGCATATCTTCCATGGCCGACTCGCCAATACCGAATATTCTTAAATATCTGGATTCAAGTCTGATTTCTGATTTGGCTGCAAAATATGGCATTACAGTATCGTCAAACATCGGCTTCATTTCCGATGGCGGACCTGGCAGCATAATAATTACCTTTTCACCTTCTTCTATAATACATCCGGGTGCTGTGCCATTTTTATTTCTGACAATGACGCTGCCTTCAGGTAAATATGCTTGCTTTATATTGTTTTGTGTCATCGTTCTGTTTCTTCCGGAGAAAAAGGCTATCATCTTGTCAAGACTTTCCTGGTCGAGTACCAGTTTTCTATTCACAGCTGCGGCTACCGTTTCCTTCGTCAGATCATCTTGCGTCGGTCCGAGTCCACCTGTCAAAATAACAATATCGGAACGTGAAAGAGCCAATTCAAGGCATTGCTGCAGCCTTTCCTGATTATCTCCTACCACATCGTGATAGTATACCCCGATCCCTACATTGGGCAATCTTGAGGAAATATACTGTGCATTCGTATTTGCAATCTGCCCCATGAGAAGCTCTGTTCCGACTGCAAGAATTTCAGCCTTCATTTATCAAATCATCTCCTTCGCCTTTCTGCCGGGTTATCAATACAAGACACTCCATAACTACAAAAAACAGAGAGCCCTTTTCCTATTATATCAATAGCTTGTTTTCAATGTAAATACAAGGGTTTAATTAATTAAAGATTGGATGAAATATTACTTACGATTCTTTTCTGGGAATAGAGCTTCAGTGTAG
>CAYGHY010000210.1:0-5413 GCA_964349435.1 uncultured Oscillospiraceae bacterium | reverse complement strand
AAAGTGAGGAATTCTATTTGCAACTTTGTCCATCTACATTATGCAGAATACAGCCGATAGCTATCCCGCCCAGTGGAGTATGAGCACTTGGAGTATGTTTTTCACGCGCCTCACATCCCAAATTCCTGCCGTGCATACTACTTCCCCTTAAGCGGTGCTATTCCCTGCCAAGGTGCATTGCCTACCCAGCAAAAACAGTACCACCCACCGGCAAGCCTGAGCTTACCACCAGGTGGCATGAACCATTTGGTGAGTCTAATTATGTCCTTCAAGATGGTCCCAGACAAGTTTTCCGATCTGGCCAATAACGTCTTGCCCAGCTACGTTGCTCGTCAGATTCCAGGACAGAACTGCCACGTATGCTCTCCTGTTACCCCGCTCCATGAAACCCGCATCGTGCTCAACTCCCGGCAGCTCTCCGGTTTTGTGAGCTATAAAGTTATGGCCAGTGATTCCTGCAGGTATCAGCCGCGGCAGCGTGTGATTGAACTGCTGGCCCTTGAACACACTAATGGCCCATTGCTTGGACTGCTCGCGTAGCAAGCCACCTGCACATAGGGCTTTCATCATCCGCACCACATCGTTGGCAGTTACGAAGTTATCTCTGCCAGCCTTGCGCGCTGCAAAGTCCATTAGCCTGCGGCCAAGTGATGTTCCGGTGCACTGCAGTGATGTCAGAAAATCGCTGATGTTGGTCGGGCCCACAGCATCAATGCAGAGATTGGTGGCAGTGTTGTCAGAAACAATCATCATCAAAGTAAGTAAGTCTCGCAGGGGTAAGAGCAAGTTATCCGTTAGGTGGGAGAGCACTCCAGCCCCGCCCACTTTCTCTGCCGGCGCAACCCTTATGACCGCATCGAGGTCTAGCCGGCCGTCGTCAGACATTTTGCATGCCGTCAGGAGGATCGGGATCTTTATCAGGCTGGCCGCTGTAACGACCTCGTCGCCGTCTATATCCACCACCACATCGCCCATCTCAATTACTACACTGAACCTACCCTGGCACTGCTCAGTTATCTTAAGTAATGATTCCTTAAGCAAAATACATCACCACCGCTTTCAAGCAAGAGTAGAGAATCGACAAAGGGGACAAAGGGGACGGGTCCATCTGTCTGGGAATGCCGCGGCAACAATTTCTTATGCGGCTAGGTAGGTTGGCAGTTTACGATAAGCCAATTACCAAGTACTCAATTGTAATGGATCACCGGGTTCTAGGGGAACAGATGATTGATAGATCCAAACCAGTTCATCTAGACATTGAGATTAGTATCATAGTTTTAACAAGCGATGGACTTGATGAAATTTATTTTAGGTAAGTCTATAGGGGGGATAGCCCCCCTATTTTTTTATCGCACTGTAACCCTAACGTTACTGATTGGCTGGAATCTACCGGCTGTTTCTCGAATGGTCTCTGAATAGATGTCATTTGTCTCAGTTAAGTCTTCTACAGTGACGACGAGGGCATAAGGGATTTCATCATCATTTGCGATTCCCCATCTGGTGAATAATTCCAACCACACCTCCCAGTTACCTGCTGAAAAACCAGAAAACGTATTCGAAAAATGATAACATGTGTCCCATTTGTTCATATTATCACTGACTTTTGGATTTGCGCCTACATTCTTTCCTTTCTTATCCAGTTTATGAACAGAAGCTCTAATGTACGCGCCTAAATAGTCGCTTCCCTTTGTCTTATCAATCGGCGGGTCGGTGATGCATGTGATTGTAACTCTTGTCGTGTTATTCCCGCTGGCTTGTGCTTGTATAGTAGGAACGTGAAATTTAACACGTTGTTTTGTGAGTCTATTCAATGTTCCCGTTCTTAGGAATGATACCCTGTGAGGGGAGGAATATTTGCTAATGTGGGGAGCTGAAAGACCTCTACCATATAAATTCCCAATATATTCGGCTTCGTCTCGTGTTAATTTCCTGGTATCCCATAGCTGTTGAGCGCCATTATATAATAAGGCCTGTGCCAAAACGACATCATTATCAGGCACTACTGACGATAATTCCGCCAAATCTCCAGCAACAACCGGAGCAGTATAGCTCGTCCCACAATCAGTAAGAAAACCTCCTCTTGGCGCTAAAACTATTGAAAAAGGGTCTCTTGGAACAGTTCTATCAGAATATTGAGTTGCGCCATACGCGACCAAATCTGGCTTATAAAATCCTGCAAACCCAGGACCAATTCTTGAATATGGGGCAACATCATTCACATTGCTGATACTTGAACTGTGATGAGCACCCACAATAGAACCCACAGTAATGCCAAGCATTGCATCTGCTGGTTCTGCTATTCGAATATCATCATCTTCCAGTATTTCTTCAAGTGTTGAACAACTTGCGACTAGTTTATGATTCCCAGCTGAGATGACAAACTTAATTTTGTATTTTGACATTAAAACATCCAGCTCATAACCCATAATACTTAATTCATCACCCTCAATGGGCCTTGGAATATTGGAAGATAAATTAAATATTTTTGCCAACGAAGCAAAATTTTCAACTGCTTCGCGTATTCTTTCGATCATCATATCTTGTGAAACATTACCCTGACCGTATATTTTACAATCAATAACTTTAGCCCTTGGAACAAGATATTCATTTGTCAATTGCAAGCCAATGTGAGAGAACACGACTTTGCTAGCAACGCTCGTTCCATGATAGTGGCTATAACCACTACAATTGGATGCTTCCCAATGAATAGGAACCAATTGTTCAAGTTCCGGTGGGAATTCAATTCCGGTATCTAAAACAGCAACTACTGGCAAAGAGTCAACATCCACATTTGGATGCAAAGTAAAAGGCGAACTAAATGGATTCAAAGAACTTGGGGTCATAATCTGAAAAAATGCTGTTTGCTCAATTCTGTAAATTGCACCGTCATCTGCCAGATTACTAATATAGGACATTGGAACTAACGCTCTAATTACTGCTGTCCCATCTGACAATTGATAAGGTCGCCTCTGAAGCTTTCCTTCTATTTGTTGAATTTTTTCTTCCAACTTAACTACCGCTTTTGATTGGACCTCTTTATCAAGATGAGGAATAAACATCATTTGTATATCAATTGAAAGTGCGTCCTTTTGTTGCTCTATATAGCGTTTTAAGGAGGATGCTTGTTTCTCTTTCGCCGTATAGATTTCAAATCCTTCAATATTTTGGTAGCCTTTTAGTCTGTTCTGATCTTTGTATGTTCCAACACGACGAGAAAGCCTCTCAAACATAGACTTACTGGAAGTAACGATGGCATGTCGGCTGTCTTTAACTGCATTAATTTTCATGCCTTCATCTTCAATGAACTTCTGTTGACCCGCAACAGTTTCACCTTCTGGAAGCACCAATTTGAAAACCATAATATCTTCTTCGCCTAAAGAGTCACCGGCCTTCAATTTATCATACGCAGACATAATTTCCATGAGTCCTTGAGATAATTTAGTACCGTGCTCAGCATGGTCTAGCCCTTTATCTTCAGTAACTCTCATGGGTTTCTTGGTTATCTGTTCGACTTCCTCAAAAGGTATCCACAAGTGCTGTTTCTTATCTTCATTGCTCATCAAGTTGTTCCCCCCTATACTTTCTAATTCTGTAATCTAGCGTAGAATGAGTAATGCCGATTGCTTTTGCTAACGTTCTAAGCGAAATGCTTTTATTCATCGCACTAAGTAGTTTAATAACATCATCATTGCTGCCGGAGTACATGGTTTGTTGCTGGATTAAAATCGCTATGATATCTTCAGTTTTTAATTCTTTATCAATGTAATTTTTTTTTGCGGCTGACTTTGTAAGTTCTTTAATTTGGGCACCGTTAAGGCCCTCAGTAATCTTTGCTATTATTTCATAATCAATCATTTCAGTAATCGTAAATTCATTCATCCACTTTTTGAGAAGTGTGAGTCTTTGCTCTTCATTTGGCAATTCCATCGTTATGGTCAGATTAAATCTTCTCCATATAGCAGGATCTAGTAAATGCTCATGATTTGTAGCCGCTATTAAAAGTACGTTGCTAGGCATGTTATCGAAATTTTGAAGTAGGGTAGTGACCACTCGTTTTAACTCGCCTAATTCATTCGAGTCATCTCTCTTTTTTGCGATTGCATCAAATTCATCTAAAAACAAAATCACCCTCTGATTTCGTACAGAGTCGAACACCTTTCTCAAATTAGTACTTGTTTGGCCCAAATATGATGAAACTAGGCCATCTAATCTGACATACGCAATCGGCAAATCCAGCGCCTGCCCAATAGCATATGCTGTCACAGTTTTACCGCAACCTGGTGGGCCGCACAATAACAGCCTATTCGCTGGTTCAATCTTATGCTTTCTTAAGTCATCAGCATTTTTTTGTTCTTCAATTAACTGTCTAAGTGCAATTTTCTGGCTTTCTGGCAATATAACATCGTCCAGTCTGATGTTTGATTGAATAATCTCATACAGTTCCAACAGACTATCCTTATCACGCGGGGTATTTCCTTGTATTCCTTGAGGAGTTAGGCTTGTTGAGCTTACGGCGAAATCAGATTCAGTCTTTGTCTTTTGTTTAGCTTCATAAGCTTTTCTTAAACGCGTAGCTAGAGGAACATTACCCTTTTTCACTTCATCGTTTATCAATTCATAAACAGCTTCGGAGAATTTACTCTCGTCGCCGGTACAATGAGAAATAATTAGATTCTCAATTAAATTTGCTTTCATATCAATCACCCCTATATCGTTGTCCCGAGTCGTGCATGCATAGGATAAGTGTACTTCTTCAACTCGTTATTGTCAACAATTTTCGTACACGTTCGTACATGCTGTACAAAGGCGAAAACTGGCTCCCTCTAAACCGGGAGCCATTCACAATCATACCACTAATGTAATTAGCTAAATCCCAGGTCTAGCCCATTTAGGATCTCTCGTAATTTCTTTAATTCATCAGCGCTCAGCGTAACATCTTTGGGTCTAAAATCGTCTGAAGCTGCGGCGACAAAGGGCGACAAAGGGGACAAAGGGGACGGGTCCACCTGTCCGCAAGTACCCGGACTGCCGGCGCAGCTATGACGGCCCGGGCAGCAAAAGGAACGACGAGCGACAAGGAGACGAGTAAGGCCACTATCAAGCGAATATGGCTCGTGAAGCCACATGAAGACTTCGCACACCGGATACTTTTTGTTCTTGCTACCACAAAAACCCTCCCCATGTTGTCTAAATTGCCCTGTACTAAGTTCTCAGCCCAGGCAGTAATTCCTGCCAAGGTGAGGGAAGCATTGGCAAACAAGGGCAGCAGGAGCAGTGGCGAGATGTGCATCGTTTGACGCTTAGGGTTAGCAGTGATACAGCCCATTCGGCACTGAGCTATTCATCGATTGTCTACCTTTCAACGATTACCCCAATCTCTCAACGATTCTCCTTCGAAATGCACACCCCTGCC
>CAYGHY010000209.1:0-5470 GCA_964349435.1 uncultured Oscillospiraceae bacterium | reverse complement strand
CTTGAAACCGAGTGAAATCTTGAGAATTGTAGGTCATCGAAAGAATCCAAGAACGCATATGAAAGAAACGGGCCTTTTTGAAATGTATGATCTAACGCTGTCGTTATTCGAAAGACTACAAGATTGTTATGGCATTAGAGCACCAGTCGACTTCCCTAGTTTATAATACGTCATGTAAAGCTGCTTGGGCGTTCATATATAAAAGATCAGGACAGGGGAATTTGATGTGCAAAATCGATATACAGCTGATATTGGGGACTTTGGAAAACTTGGTTTACTAAGATGGGTGGGAAGATGTGGTTTGTCCATCGGAGTAAACTGGTATATGGTACCAGATGAAACTCATAGCAACGATGGCAAGCATACATCATACTTAAAAAAGGAAACCTTTCGCGCATGTGATGATGAATTATGGCGGGAGCTTCAATCTATCGTCGATTCCGGAAATAGAGAGATTAAGGCGCTGGAGAAGCGTAGTATTCTTAATGCGAGGTTTTTTTCAGATACCCTCGAGTTTTCAAATACCACACCTGCAGACAGGAACATGCTACGCCAACAATGGCATACTCATGCCCTTGAGCAATTAAAACATTGTGACCTTGTATTTTTAGATCCGGACAATGGTTTGATAGTGCCTTCGGTGAAAGGGTCAGTGAAGGCAAACAAATTTGTTCTGCCTCAAGAGTTGGCGGATTATTACCGTCAAGGATCGAGCATAGTGTATTATCAGCATAAAGCCAGACTTTCAGATAGTTATTACATCGAACAGTTTAAGAGTCTGACAACTTCCTGCATTTTCTCAGAGGCGAAAGGGCTGGGAATAAAATTTATAACGACATCGCAGCGTTACTTTTTCATTCTCATGCAGCCACAGCATGTTGAAAGGATCACTGATAGTATCAACCAGTTCTTGAATTCAGAATGGGGAGCGCATTTCATTCTTCTTTATCCAAAGGACAGCTAAGGGCTTGCCCATAGCTTTTTTGCTTAGGCAAAGTTGCGAACTTCAGTGTACTCTGTCATGAAATCCATAGACAATTCTACTTATTTTACGATAAAGTCGTGTAAATCTTTACTCTCTGCCACAACCTATGTCTCCTTCTTCTCACTTTCAAAAACGCCACTTTATTGTCTACTATGCTGTTAGAAAATCGCTGCAATGTAATTCTTCAATCTTAGGACGCGGTCTTCAGTATCAATTCCATTACTATTCTGAGATATCGAAATTGTCTCCACAACGGTTTCTCCGATATTTTTTCTTCGTAGATAGGAGTTGTTTGTACAGATGATATGCTCTTCACCAAAGATAAGACGTTGCCCCATATCATCCCTGGATAGATGCGCGTCATCAGCAGCTTTCAAAAATGGCATATAGGTATTTTGCGACCACTGAGTTTTAGTCTGCATTACTGAGAATAGATAAGGACTGTGAGCATAATCGCTATTGCTTAATTTACCATATGCTCCGGGGCGGTATACTGGGTATCTCACATAGTAGTATTCTAATGGATATAATCCCTTGAACTCACAGTCAGTAATATATGTATCAACTATTTGCTTAAGGATATCATCGGTGAACGTGGTGTTTGACGAAAGCAATTTAACAAGGACTTCTTTTGTTACATCAAATCCGGCATTTGCGCTTTTATGGAATAACTCGTCCCAGGCATATTTCAAGCTTTTAGAACCATACTGATATCGGGATTTGTTCCTCTCTACTTGGCCGTAATTTCCGATAGTCATCATTGCGCAGTCAATACGATCCCAATTGCATCTAAACAAGGCATCGAATCGGTCTGCAAGCGAGAGGTTTTCCAGGCCGAGAATACTAATCTGACCAAATAGCATTACATTGTCTTCAAGTGCAAACAGCGTTTCCGCTTCGCCGGGATTACTATCGAGGAAAGCTATTTTTTCTTTTTCTTCAGCAAGCTGGTTTACATTGAAGTTGTTCTCGATGCTGTCGTCAATCTTGCCGGTAAGCATGATGGCATCAACTTGTGCCAAAATGCCTGGAATTCGATTTCGGTCGCTTCTGTCACTGATCTCATCTTCAGAATTCTGAATCAGGTTGTTTAATACTCGAATTCTTCTCGCAAATTCATCGCATGAAACAGTAGCAATATTCTGGAGATAAATGGTGATTGCATACAACAGAACAATTCTGTTTAGAGGAAACTGTCTGAGACGACCGCTTTTATCAGAATACGAACGCAGGCAGTCTTCAAAAATGTCAATCTTATTCTTGGAATCAACGATTATTTTACCCGATTCATGTTCTCGTATCATAAAGGATTCAAGGAATGAAGCTGGATTGTTGTAGTTCGGAATTCTGCACCAGCAATCGAAAAAGGCTTCAAGAGTTTCAATGTTCTTAATTGCATCTGGATTTTTGGATGAGAAATACAACTGTAACAAGTCAAACTCATCGTCACTCTTGCCCTGTGGTGACTCGTTGTTCCTATAGCATAATACGTCACAGATGAACTTTAAATATCGGAGAAACTCATCATCAATGATGTTGTCATCGCTTGTCCCGCTTTCCCTGTTTCTATATATCCAAAGAAGATCAGTCCAGTCCCGATCTATTTTGCTGGTAATTCTGTCAGCAATTTGACCATCCAAACTCCTAATTTCCCGCTCCAGTTCAGCTTTGAAATGCTCAAATTGTGTCAGAGGTTTACCTCTTGAGTTCATCTTGATATACAGTTCGTCCGTCAGCCCCATATCCTTAATTGGCAGGAAGTAGAAAGTAATAGCTCTATTTTTGAGAGATTCCCATAAGCCACTAACATCTTTGAAGTTTACATCAATGGCGTCCAGCATTACCAGCATAGAACTAATGGTAGGATCTTTCTGCCAATCTAATGGAAACCAGGCTTGATTGATGATTTCCTTGGAAAGTATGCCGGTAAATGTAGGCTGAAAATCCACGAGATCCACGCAGAAATATCTCGCACTATATCTTGTTTCATAGCTGAATTTATTCAGGAACTGCAAGTCACTATCCGGGATATTTCCCTTTTTTGCAGCATACCAATGTAACAAAAATAATGTTGTGAGTCGCTGCTGACCATCCAAAGGGGTCATAATTCCTTTTTCATCAACATCGCCATAAACGAAATCGAGAGTAATCGGCTTTTTAGTTACAGCATTGTACAAAGATTCAAGAAACCGCTTTCTAACACGCTCTACATCGGGATCAAGTCGACCCTGGGCATAGTCGCGCTGAATAATTGGGATTACAATTTTGTCCAGCCGAACAGCTGCTTGTTCTTCACCGAATGTCGTATTGAAGATATCTATAAAGGAGTGAAGAGTCGTAGCCATATTATTCTCCCTCCTTTTCAAGAGTAATAGGTTCTGATAGGAATTCTTTAAGAACCGCATTGATGGCATTTACATATGCCACACGATCTGCATGACCCCAGAAATGAAGCTGATTCTCTGCAGAAGGTGTGTAGTATTTGAGAAAGACCATTTTTGTGCAGAAAGGAATATATTGACCGTTCTTATCCATTTCGACAATTACATTCCTTTTAACATCAAAGGTGGAATTATTAAGCGCAGCATTGTCACTTGAATTAAGCAGAGCCATATTTGCAATTGAGTGAAGATATTCCGTGTTTCCTTTTACGGAGAGTAGTTCCGTAACTTTCTGCTGAATGACATCGAATTCCGCTCGTTCCAACTTTTCCTTTGACATTGCAACTTTCATACTATCAATGAGTTCGGTTTTGCTGTCACATACTGCCTGGACTGACGGGATATGCAGTTTAAGCCATTCCTTCCACATTTCCTGTGTTCGCATACCTTCGGATTGTTGTGCATGAATGTGTTCGAGACTCCACACAACTTTACCACCTTTCCCGAACTTGTACTTTTCGAATGGAAACCACTGGGAATGCTCGCCATTCTGTCTAACCGATTCTACATTGAACAAGAGTAGCAGTCGTGTGATTTTTGCCTGATCCAATGCCTTATCGTAGCTCAATTCAGAGTAATCCCCAGAAATGAAAATACTCATCTTTATGAGTGAATCAAGTGATGCCTTGAACTCCTCTTTCGTTTTATTTACAGAAAGATCAAAAATCTTCTGCAAGGTAAATTTGCCGGAGGCGGCAATGAGATAACCTATCTTGTGATACAATTCATGATTTTCAAACCAGTCTTTTAGGATTAGAAAGGTCTGTTGAATCCTTTTCCAAATATCCTCCAGCTTCTGCGACTGGCGCATTTCATCAAATTTGAAGAAGGTATAGTATTTATCGCGATTACCTTCCGGTTTGCCAGAAATGAGATCAAGCACAAGATCAATTCGTGTTTGATATCTTGCGCTTGCCCTATTGGTGAGAAAATACCACAGGGCATCATGATGTAGTTCCTTCTCAATGTTGTCCCACTGAAGAGAAATTTCCTCTTGTTTTTCCTTGTCTATATTCTTATCGGAGTCTTTACTTAGGAACATTGCTTTTACAAGTTCAGCGTTTGTAAGGGGGATCTTTCCGATATTCAAGCGTGTAAACAAGCCAATTGCGTCCTCTGAGGGACCAACCTCGTACCTAATGATTTTAACATTCTCATCAAAATATTTATTAACATTGGTAATCGTTGAGGTCAGCTTTGTCCCTTTGGATTCAAACCAGGTTTTTATGCTTTCGTAAGCGGTGCAAATAAACCAGAAATCAATGTATTCCTCCTTACGCGATTCATCAATCGACTTAAGAAATTCTTCGGATTTATCCCTTATGTCATAGGAAAGTGAGAACCGCGGTTCGGTAATAAAGCCTTTGCTTGCCCGGTTCATGTAGCGATAAATAAGATAGATTGTGGTCAAACGTTGCTGGCCATCGATAACCTCAAACTTTTCGCCATTTTTTCTAACTACAACCGGCTGAAGGCAATAGTTTCTTTTTCCATCGGTTGTATAAATGTCGTCAAGTAGACGAACCACTTCTGCCTCTCCCCAGCGGTATCCACGCTGATATGAAGGAACTGAAAAGTGCCCCTCTATATCACCTACAAGTTTCGTGCCGAGCATTATTTCCGCATTGCCCATTATTTCACCTCATTATTCTGACACCGAATGGACTTAGATAAAGTCATTTAGGTCGTCCAAGTATATTACCATAACATTTAGAAGCTTATTGGTATCCTTGTTTTTCGTAAAAACGAGGAATTATGAAAGAATTTGGTCTGCCACCAGTCTTTATAATAGTGTGAAAGTTAACAAAGACTGTTCAGCGGCATAAGCATTCCTTCTAGGCTTGGCCACATCGTAACACAGGACACCGAGGCGCTCAAGGGCGCGTAAGGCGTAGAATGGGCATTAGCACAGTTGGTAAGACGAGGTAAGCGTACTTTCGACCCCAACAAGCCCCGATCCACCTGCCAACTTTGGCAAAGAATCTTCGGCCTCGACCATCTCGAGTCCATGGTCGAAAAACTTTTCCTCACAGAGTAAATACAG
>CAYGHY010000208.1:0-5472 GCA_964349435.1 uncultured Oscillospiraceae bacterium | reverse complement strand
GGAGCGGCGCCGCAGGCGCTGCGATCCGGTGTAGCGACTGGTTGGGATTTTAATTGCTCAAACAAACACTCAATCTCTTTTGGTAAGATACCATTCTCCTCAACCTCTTTAATGGCGCACTTCAGCATTTTTGGGCTCAATGTATTGAAAAAGTCCTGTGATGGAACCATTGATGAATTGAGATCATTGGGCTCAAACTTATCAAGGGAATCTCCATATTTTCTGATGGAAAGCGAAACAATGCCCCTTCCGGCTTCAGAAAGAAAATATAGAAATAAATGCTCTATATAATTGAGTCCAAACAAGTTTGGCTGAAACCCATGATAGCAAGTCAGGTTAAGTACATCCGATCTATTAAGAATAATTTTATACCCACCCCTTGAGAATACGCCAAGTAGAAGAGGTGCAGGTGTCCTAAGCTCCGTCTTATACCAAGGATTTCTGTTTTTCGTAAGAAACCTCTCTTGGTAACCGTGCCCCTCGCCTTCTTTAATGTATCTTTTGGCAGGTTCAGAGATAGACCCATTTGTTGTAAAGAGAAGCACCGGAGCATCCATGTGAATCAGAGTTTCCATGTCCTTATTAGAAAATACAGGGCGCGAAATTTGTGAACTGCGAGATATGCAATGCAAGTATTCTTTTCGAAGCAGTCCTAGTGATTGCACCTTTGATGGCGTAAGAACAAAGAATTCGTTTGCACCCGTCGCGATACCGCGGCTAAAGCGACCATAATTAGCTAGGGGTACCATCCGGCTTGAGTCAAAGGTAACTTTATCTGCTTGTAAATACGGAAGCCATTTCGCCTTTGGGTCTAATTCCTTAACGGAAATTGATGAGGTAGGTTGGAGTGAATTAAAGCGCGATAAATCGCCAATGTTGCGAATGCTGTAAAAGCTGACCTTGTCGTAATGCTTTGCGGCGTCGTAAAGAACTATTCCTACAGATGTGGTTGCATCAGGGAAAATATCCTTTTCACATTCCAAGTTTACTATCGCCACAAGATGATAACTTTTTAGAAGTAGTTTCTTAACCAGTGCGCCGTATCCTGTGTTAAGAAACTCAAGGGGCATTATGTATGCCAGACGTCCTCTTTCATTGAGTTCTGATAATGACTTAATGAGAAACGTGGAGGCTGTATTTGTGTAACCGGATAAACGAATGTGCAACTTGTCTTTAAACAACTCAAAAACGCTGCTTCGATCCAAAAATTTCTGGAATCGCATGTATGGCGGGTTGCATACGATATTGCCATGCTTAATACCCCAAACAGTCAAGTAATTCTCCAAGCGTATAGAAAAATCATCTTTACCATTATCCAATTTTGAATGCTCAAGAATTACAGGATCAATTTCAGATGCGCTAAACTTTATATTCTTATTCTTTGGGTTAAATGCACCGAGGCCGTATGCAGGATCATATAGCTCTTTCAGCCCTGATTGTAGAACCCAACTAATCATGAAATCAGCTACTTTATGGTGTGTAAAATACTGGCCTAAACTCTTTCGGTGCTCAAGTGGGACACTCTCGCAGTATTTTGAAACATCAAACATCGTTAATAATCTCCTGTGAGAACACCAAAGGATCAAGGTAGCCTCTGCCACCTTGGAAAGTCACATAAAATAGAAGCCGTCCACGTTCAAGCTCTTTTAAGGCTGCCACATGTTGAGGCATATCAATGCGCCCTAAAATTTCCCTGCCCACTTGGACATTGATTTTTATTGTCGTCTTTCCTTGATTTTTAACATCCCGCTCAACGGAAAAAATTACATCTTCTTTTGCCGGATCAGAACTAATCTCAAGAATCTCTTTAAACGAAATTACATATGCCTTGTCGAAAAACACCTGAAGATAGTAATGTTTTACACCGAAATGTTGAATCCACCTGTTTACGAGTGATAGGTCCTCAAATTTTGGGGTGATGCTTAAATAATCTCGTTTGTGCAGTACTTTGATTTGTTCCTTTAGCTCGCGCAGCCGATCAGAAAGTTCTCTGAGAACGGGTGAGGATGACCAAGTTCGAAGTCGAAAGTCTAGCTCTCGAAAAGTATTGCCAGTTGCATGCTCAATAAGACTGAGAATCTCAGGGCTTTTGTCCCGTAAAGAATTTTTCAATGGTTCTTGCAGGATTATCTGACGTAGTCGCTCACACTCAGAAATTGCTGCGGCGCTGCGCCTATCCATGTATGCAGCATATTTGTTTGCGAGAAAACTGCTTGATCGGACTTCTATCGCGGCAACGGCACGACTTATTGTTTCATCTTCATCGAGATCGATTGAGGCAATATCGGGATAGTCTGCACGCCTGAAGATTAGAAGATCTGGTTTCTTGCCAATCTGATTCAATTCTTCCTGATATTCCAGGTAGAACGCAGAGAAGCCATCATCCCCTGCCGCCAAGGAATCGGCTCTCCCATATGGTGCCGCGAGAAAGTCAGGTGAATGCTCATTGATGGCAGAATAGACGATGCGTTCTGCCCAGTCGCCTTGTTCCTTGTTTGTCAGGAACTCTGAACTGGCGGAGGACGGCGGACGTCCTTCGATCCGTATATCGGTGTCAATCTCGAATGGTAAAGCCTCTATAAGCCGTGCGATTGTCTGTCTGTATGTTTCTGGCATGATGTTTATTCCTTATTCTTCCCAACGAAAAAATCAGCCGGAGCGTTAGCGATCGGCTGTATTGTCTTGTTCGGCATTTGGTTCTGTTTTGTAACCAAAGCTCTTCCATTTCTCCTTCACATAATCAATGAATCCTTCCATTGGTTGCCCACCACATATCTGTGCCAATTGCTCACCAGCTTGTGTTAGAAGAACGTTTCCAAGTTGAAGTTCATTGTTCTCTGGTTGCTGAAACTCGATCCAGACCTTGTTGCCCAAATAATGCACATAACCTTTCTGCCCAAGACCTTGCAGGACATATCCAGAAAGGTTATTGAAATGAACGAGACCTAAACTTTCAAGATGGGAAAGGCTCATAAATGTAATTTCATGGTCGGTATAGATACTATGTTTTATGTCGTAGACTAGGGGAGAAACCTTCTTATCAATATGGAATCCGAAGCCACACAACTTAGAGAATAAAATAGCATCCGATTTCTCCAAGTCAGATAGTATTTCAACAGTTCTTTTTGAAAAACTACCTGGAGAATTGGCTTGACCTGCAAGAACTCTTGCCCATAAACATTGCATCTCCTTATCTGAGATCAGTCGGCATTTATCAAAAAAATGTGTAATCCAATCGTCTTCAACCTGTTCAGGTTTCGCCTGCTCAGTAACTTCAGGAAGAGCTTTTCTTGTAATTGACTCAATATTATCTTGCTTCTTTGCCTCTTCTGCAAAAAATCTGACCATAGCCCTTTTTTGAAGATCGGAAATTTCTATTTGAGTAACTGCGTGTATCTTGTCTGCCTCGGCTTCCGCTTGTGCGACTCTCCTGATCTGGTAAGGTTTAAATATCCCACCAATAGCATCTGATATCTTCTCTATAAGTGTATTCGCAGGTTTCGCCAGATCACCTAAGTTTACAAGCGAATTGCCGTTACTCATATTATCCTCCTCTGCCGAACGTAAAGTTGAGGGGCGCGCCGCTTTTGGCGCGTCCCTCTCGAACGCCATGTTATGCATTGCCATGACGTACCTAATTCAACTTTCTGCAAATCAATGGCTCGTCGAATCCTTTAACGATTAGCTTGTAGGTTTCGCCGCTCCTCAAAACCATTACTTCCGGCTGAAGTTCCAGCACAAGCTGCAACGTGAGCCCTGTAACTTCGTAAACATTGCCAGAAGTTGTCTTGAATATTCGACCTTGTTGCACCGTCCCACTGATGCTTCCTTGAAGATTTGTTTCTTCAAAAATTTCCCACTTTCCAGCTTGCGTTGCCCTTCCCTTTGGCGAACTTGCTCCCTTCTGCGCACCCGACACGAGTTGAACGTTGAGCGACTTCTTCCCAATAATCAATTTCCCTCGACTCGGACAAATGATTACTGATGGGTAGTATTCGTACAAATATTCATATTCATACTTCACTTCCCACAATGATCCATCGGCAAGTTTAAAAATCTCTTCATTATTTCCCATGAATGGTGATGGGCTAAGAATTGAAGACTGATAGCAATCTTGCGCGTTCGCGCGCTCTGCGACGACAAGCGCCACTAACAGAGTGGCTATCAATATGGTAATTCTGTTTTTCATGGATTCACTCCGAGCCTGTCACGCAATGCATAACAGTGCAATAAATGGAAAATATTCCGCCATATCAGACCATATAGATGGAAAGAAATTCCACTTATTGCGATATTAAACTACAAAACATGGAAAAATAGCCAATCTATTTTCCACGTATTACCAATTCGCTTGTCATTTTCCACTTATTGCGATATTAAGGGGCAAACATGGAAAATATTACAAACAAACCAAAATTTCGCCCCAATCAAAATCTTAAGTTAATGGACCAAGTCCGAGAGGTTCTTCGCTATCACCATTATTCGTATCGCACAGAGCAGACCTATTGTCAATGGATACTTCGTTATATCAACTATTTCGGAGGCAAAACCCATCCTAAACTTCTCGGGGCAAAAGATATCGAAAAGTTTCTCTCCTATCTCGCTACAGAAGGCAAAGTGACCGCCTCGACGCAACGGCAAGCGCTAAATGCCTTAGTTTTTCTCTACAAACACGTCCTGGATATTCAACTGGAAGATGAAATAACCCCGGCGCGAAGCAAACGGGTAGCAAGTCCACCCACTGTTCTGATAAAAGCCGAGGCTCAGAAGCTTCTTGCCGCCATGGAAGGCAAAACCGCCCTGATGGCAAAACTTCTTTACGGCGGAGGGCTGAGGCTGATGGAATGTATCCGTCTGAGAGTTCAAGATATTGATTTCGGCCAGAATCTAATTTTCATCCGCGGCGGCAAGGGCGGAAAAGACCGGACGACCATTCTGCCTAAAAATCTGCGTGATGAACTGCAAAGGCAGGTTGAGGCTGTGAAGACTCTCCACCATAAAGATCTCGAGGAGGGCTTCGGAGAAGTTTATATTCCGGAAGCTCTAGCCCGGAAATACCCCAGGGCAGGGAAGGAAACAACCTGGCAGTATGTCTTTCCCGCCAAAGAGAGATCTCGCGACCCGCGTTCCGGCAAAGAAATGCGTCATCACGTTCTTGAATCCAACCTGCAAAAAGCGGTGAAGCAGGCCGCGCAACAGGCAGGAATTAATAAAAGGGTTGGTTGTCACACCCTGCGTCACAGTTTCGCCACTCATATGCTGGAGGGCGGGGTTAATATCCGCGTCCTGCAGGAACTGCTCGGACACGCGGATGTCAAGACGACGGAAATATACACGCATGTCATGTCCCGTGATATCCGCAACCTGCAAAGTCCGCTGGATGTTCTGTTGGATGCTAACGAATAATGAAAGATAATTTTACGGTGCCGGCTTTTACCGATACGAAGATGACATCCTATGATTAAAATTACC
>CAYGHY010000207.1:0-5492 GCA_964349435.1 uncultured Oscillospiraceae bacterium | reverse complement strand
GATGCCGGGGCCATCTACGATTGACTCTTTAACAACATCGGCTACCCTAACGGACTGAGGAACCGGTACCTTGTCACTGTTGCAAAATGAATCGGAAGAACCGTCCCCTTTGTACCCGTCCTCTTTGTACCGGCTGCCCTTGTCATGGCCGTTCATATCGCAGCCCCCATAAAATGCTTGATCCTGTCTCGTTCTTCGGCCCTCTTTGCATCATTGAAGCGCTCCACCGTACCCACAAGATATCCAGTGATGCGTCTGATTCTTTCAAAACGGATATCACCCTCCGCTCTCCCACAGGAGGGACATGTCTCGCCGATAATGCCCGTATAACCGCAAATAGGGTCTCTGTCAACCGGATGGTTGATGGAACCATAACCGACATTGGTTTCCTTCATATAGCGGATGACTTTTTCAAAAGCCTCCAGGTTCTGCGTCGGGTCGCCGTCCAGCTCCACATAAGTGATATGCCCTGCATTGGTTAACTCGTGATATGGCGCCTCCAGCCTGATCTTTTCAAATGCGCCTGTTTCATAATGAACCGGTATATGGAAGCTGTTCGTATAATATTCTCTGTCAGTTACGCCTTCTATCTTACCGAATATTTTCCTGTCAAACTTCACAAATCTTCCGGAAGTACCTTCTGCGGGAGTAGCAATAAGGGTAAAATTCATACCATGTTTTCTGCTGGTTTCGTCCATGCGCTTTCTCATAAAACCAACGATTTCCAGACCCAGGTTCTGCGCCTCCTCTGATTCGCCATGATGCTTTCCGGTAAGCGCCTTGAGACACTCCGCCAGACCGATAAAGCCCATACTCAATGTGCCATGCTTGAGAACCTCGCGGATTTCATCGTCCCATCCCAGCCTGTCTGAATCCATCCATATGCCCTGCCCCATAAGGAATGGGAAATTCTTGACCTTTTTGCGGGCTTGGATTTCAAACCGCTCCATCAATTGCTCTATGACAAGATCAATTTTTTTGTCCAGTCCTTCAAAGAAAAAGTTGATATCCTTGTTGCTTCTAAGGCCGATTCTAGGAAGGTTAACAGTGGTGAAGCTTAAATTGCCGCGTCCGAAAATCGTTTCCCTTGTGCTGTCATGAACATTGCCGACCACTCTTGTTCTGCAGCCCATATATGCGATCTCAGTCTCAGGGTGACCGGGTTTGTAATACTTCAGATTGTATGGCGCATCCAGGAATGAGAAATTGGGGAAGAGCCTCTTTGCACTTACCCTGCAAGCCAACTTGAAAAGGTCGTAGTTTGGCTCTCCTTTATTGAAATTGACCCCCTCCTTCACCTTGAATATATGTATAGGGAAAATGGGCGTCTCACCATTGCCTAGCCCTGCCTCCGTGGCAAGCAGTATGTTTTTTATAACCATTCTCCCTTCAGGCGAGGTATCCATCCCATAGTTTATTGAACTGAACGGTATCTGGGCACCCGCTCTGCTGTGCATCGTATTCAGGTTGTGAACAAAAGCTTCCATCGCCTGGAATGTATTGCGGTCAGTTTCTGATTCAGCCTTCCTGCGGGCAAACTCCTGTGCCTTGACAACAATTTTTTCATCCCCCGCTATGTCCCTTAAGCCTGCCGCTTCAAACTTGGTATATCCGTCATGCAGGTTCATAGTAGGCACGGCGCTATTTTCACCGTTCAGTTTGGCAAACAATTGTCTCACATCAGCTTCCAGGTCACGTCCCTCAACCAGCAATTCAAGAGCCTTTAGAAGGTTTTGCCTGTATAGTTTTACATAGGTTTTGGAAACACCCTTCGACATTGCATAATCAAAGTTCGGTATACTCTGTCCTCCATGCTGATCGTTCTGGTTTGATTGAATGGCAATACACGCCAGTGCCGAATAACTGTGGATGTCGTTTGGTTCTCTCAAAAAGCCATGTCCTGTACTGAAGCCGCCTTTGAACAAGCTGTCAATGTCTATCTGGCAGCAGGTAGTGGTCAATGTCAGAAAGTCCATATCGTGAATATGTATATCTCCTTCTTTATGTGCATCTGAATGCTTCGGATTCAATACAAACATCTCATAAAACTGCTTCGCACCCTCGGAGCCGTACTTAAGCATGGTGCCCATGGCCGTGTCACCGTCGATGTTGGCATTTTCACGCTTCAAATCATTGTCCTTGGCTGCCTTGAAGGTCAGTTCCTCATAGACCTTCATCAATCGCGTATCCATCTCACGTATACGCGTCCTTTCAGCCCTGTAAAGTATGAATTCCTTTGCCGTACGGGCATGCCCTTTCTCAATAAGAACCTTCTCTACCGCATCCTGTATCTCTTCAACGGTAGGAGTTTTCTTATGAAGTATGCTTTCAAGGTATTCGACCACTTTTTCAGCCAGCCTCAGCGCCGTATCATAGTCCCTGCCTCCTGTCGCATTGGCTGCTTTGTATATGGCATTTGCGATCTTTTCAATATTAAAGGGAACTTCCCTTCCGTCTCTCTTCCGAATGTTTGCAATCATCACGCATTTGCTCCCTTCATTGTTTTTATCAGCGGTATTTATATTTTTCAGGAGGTTTGAGAATATATTAAAACAAATCAATTAGCCGCATTTACTGAAGCCGCAGCGTCTGCAAATCACGCAACCGCCTTCATGCTCCACCGGTTTGCCGCATTCCGGACACTGAACCATAAGAAGGAGCTCATTGATGCTGTCGCTGCTTGCGTCCGCAGCCTTCTCCGAACTTGTACAGATATCCTTCATAGCGCAGGTGTTGCACTCTGTAGAACAGTTTGCCGTAGGCCTGGGAGCATTCATAGAATGCCCTTCCACATCTTCAAAAACATTTTCATTCTTAGTTCTATTGCTGTTACCATTGCTGTTGTCATTGCCGTTACTGTTCTGAAGTTTCGAAACTTTTTCTATCAACCGTCCTATGGCATCAGGACATGACATAACTTTCAGGTCTTTCTGCCTTATCGTTGACGGGCACCTGATCCCCTTCAACTGCTCGACAATGGACTTTACATCTATACCTGATCTTAATGCGATGGAAACAAGACGGCTGGTAGCTTCGGACTGCGAAGGGCATCCCCCTGCGCGGCCGGTATTGGTAAACACCTCGCAAATGCCTTGTTCATCATAGTTTACCGTTATATAGAGATTTCCGCAGCCTATCCGTACCTTCTCAGTGAAACCTGTTGTAATGTCAGGCCTTGGCCTTGGCGAAATTCTAAAACCCTTGTCACCAACTTGTGTATCTCCGGTTTCACTGTCCGCCTTACCCTCTTCCTTGCCCTTGACCTTGTCAATATTCAGCACCTGCATATCTCTACTGCCATCCCGGTATATGGTGACGCCTTTGCAATAAGTCCTGTAGGCCAGTTCAAAAACTGCTTTTACATCTTCTATAGTTGCGTCATGACTCAGGTTTACCGTCTTTGAAACCGCATTGTCGGTATATTTCTGAAATGAGGCTTGCATTTTCACATGCCACTCCGGTGAAATATCATGAGCCGTAACAAAAACATCCCGCATCTGTTTGGGTATCTCGGGAAAATCATTTATAGAGCCTTTTTTGGCTATACGCCTCATCAAATCGTGGGAATAAAACCCTTCCGCCGATGAAATTTCCTTGAAAAGTGGGTTTACTTCAATCAGTTCATCGTTATCCATGACATTTCTGATATATGAAATGGCGAATATTGGCTCAATCCCGCTGGAACAACCGGCAATAATACTCAAGGTGCCTGTAGGCGCTATGGTAGTGACAGTGGCATTTCGAACCCTGACCCCAAGTTCCTTGAAAATGCTCTTTTCAAATAAGGGGAATACGCCTTTTTGCTCTGCCAGCCTTATTGACGCTTTCCTTGCTTCGTCCTGTATGAAATGCATGACTTTTTCCGCAAGATTGATTGCCTTCTGGGAATTGTATGCCAGGTTCAGTTTGCAAAGCAGATCCGCCCAGCCCATAACACCAAGGCCTATTTTCCTTGTACCTCTGGTCATTTCGTCTATCTGTGGCAATGGATACTTGTTCACTTCAATAACATTATCAAGGAAATGCACAGCCTTTCTGACTACATCACCCAGCCATTCATAATCTACATCCGCTTTATCGCCGCTGTTTTTCGTCATAATGCTTAAATTGATAGAACCAAGATTGCACGCCTCGTACGGAAGCAGTGGTTGCTCACCGCAAGGATTGGTGCTTTCAATCTCGCCCAGTTCAGGTGTGACATTGTCCTTATTCAGCCTGTCGATGAATATAATACCTGGTTCGCCATTATTCCAGGCGTTGCTTACGATCAGTTCGAAAATCTCCTTGGCATTTTCCTGCCTTACAACCTTTTGGGTTTTGGGATCTATCAGATCATACATAAGGCCTTTGCCGGCTGCGAGCATGAATTCCTCTGTAACCGCCACACTTATATTGAAATTGGTTATATCCTTATTATCCTGTTTGCAGGTAATAAATTCACGTATATCCGGGTGATCCACCCTAAGAACGCCCATATTGGCTCCTCTACGGGTACCGCCCTGCTTAACAGCCTCGGTTGCAGCGTTGAACACCTTCATGAAGCTGATTGGGCCGCTGGCTATTCCGCCGGTGGAGTTGACGCTGGCGCCCTTGGCTCTAAGCCTGGAAAAGCTGAAACCTGTGCCTCCGCCGCTTTTGTGTGTCAATGCGGCATTCTTGATGGTATCAAAAATGCCTTCCATCGTATCCTCAATTGGTAATACAAAACAGGCGCTTAATTGTCCAAGAGGACGACCGGCATTCATTAATGTAGGTGAATTCGGTAAAAACTCCAGATTTGCCATCATTTCAAAGAATTCTTTTTCAATTGTCTTTAACTCGGATGCTGTGGCATAGGATGCATCTGCCCCGGCAATTGCCTTGGCCACTCGTTTGAACATGCCCTCGGGATCTTCGAGAAGCTTACCAGTCTCGTCTTTTGTTAGATACCTCTTTTCAAGGACTTTTACTGCGTTTTCGGAGAGATTCATACTACAGCCTCCTTGAATAAAATCACTACATTTTGTATAGAAAATTTTATCTGGCACAGTATATTGTATCACTTTTGAAAAACAAGTCAATATGAAAGCAAGGAAATATAAATAGTAAAAAGGTCCTATTGTAAAGCTGGACACATTATGCTTTAACTGGAATATGCTTTGTTCACTCTTTCATAAGAGCCTCTTCATGGTAATTATTTGATGCATTCCAGAGTATCCACTCTTCATACCCCGCATCGTAAACGGCCTTGATTTGTTCCCTGACTTGTTCTGCTTCATATTCCTGATACTTGGTCTTAGGCCTGAGCCATGAAGCAGTAAAGTCCTGCAGATAAGGCCTTACTTTCGCCTTGTATTCTCCTACCCTTGACAATCTTTCCTTACCCTTTACCAATGTATTATAAATCACTTTGTATGGTTCGAGATCAGGGGCTGCGAATTTTACCTTGTTGACAATCTGTCCATATGCATAATGTGAAGGATAAACCATAGGTGAAATATAATCAATATCCT
>CAYGHY010000206.1:0-5497 GCA_964349435.1 uncultured Oscillospiraceae bacterium | reverse complement strand
TATTAATACAAACAATTATTTGCCTTAATATGGTTTTTTGTAGCAAGCTAATGGATATATTATTAACCCGGGAGGAATTTGATGTACAGTGCGACAACACGGCTGCTGGCCATGATTTTAATATACGTTTTTTTTATAACCGGCTGCGGACAGGCCGGACTCAGAACAACACGGAGTACAACGCAGGATGATACCGGTGCAGGAATTAATATAGTGACTTCTTTCTATCCGGTGTACATAGCTACTGTTAATGTGGCCGGAGACATACCCGGCGTATCCGTTAAAAACATGACAAAGCCCCAGACCGGCTGTTTACATGACTATTCGCTGAAGCCGGAGGATCTGAAAACGCTTGAGAAGGCTGATGTTTTTGTCATTAACGGTGCGGGAATGGAAGCTTTCCTCGATAATGTGATCAAACAGCGCAAGAACCTGAAAATAGTAGTTGCCAGCGAGGATATCCAGCTGCTGAAGGGTAAAAGCGGAGAAGTAAACGCTCATGTATGGGTCAGCATCACAAATGCAATTACTTATGTTAATAATATTGCATCACAGCTGTCTGAAATAGATGCTGCAAATGCAGATAGCTATAAAGCAAATGCAGCTGCCTATATCCATAAGCTGGAGGTTTTAAAGAAGGTTATGCATAGTGCGATAGACAGTCTGGGAAATAGGGATATCATTACATTCCATGAGGCGTTCCCATACTTTGCACAGGAATTCAATCTTAATATTGCGGCAGTGGTGGAGCGGGATCCCGGCTCGGAGCCAACATCCAAAGAACTCGATGGGATAATTGATATGGTTAAGCAATCAGGCATAACAGCTTTATTTGCGGAACCGCAATATTCTACAAAAGCTGCAGATGTAATAGCGCGGGAAACAGGCGCCAGGGTCTTTATTCTTGACCCAGTTGTAACAGGCGAGGCAAGCCCTGACTCGCATAATGCTTATATTACTGCGATGGAGCAAAATAAAAAGACACTGCTTGATGCGTTGAGGTGAAATATGGCGAACGAGAAGCATGCCAAATGTGAGGGTCAATGCCATGGCCTGTGCTGTACGAAAATTGAAAACTTCGGTGTGGTAAAGGGATCGGTGCGCATTCTGGAAAATGTTAATATACATATACATTGCGGTGAGCTTACCGCTATTATCGGTCCGAATGGCGCCGGCAAAAGCACTCTTTTAAAAGCGCTGCTTGGTGATGTGCCGCATACAGGTGAGTTGAAATATCTGGATTCCAGTGGCTCACGAAGCAACCGGCCGTTGATAGGCTACGTACCGCAGCACCTTAGCTTTGATTCGGGTACTCCAACAAGTGTTCTTGACTTGTTTATTTCCTGCAGGTCAAAGATGCCGGCCTGGATTTTCAAACCTGGGAGAGTAAAGAAGATGGCGCTGGAAGGTCTGTCTAAAGTTAAGGCGGAACACCTGATAGACCGCAGATTCGGCGCATTGTCCGGAGGGGAGCTGCAAAGAGTGCTGCTGGCACTGGCTCTTG
The DNA here is from genome assembly GCA_964349435.1 of uncultured Oscillospiraceae bacterium. Classification (GTDB taxonomy): domain Bacteria; phylum Bacillota; class Clostridia; order Acetivibrionales; family DTU013; genus CAYGHY01. The sequence goes on along the minus strand of CAYGHY010000206.1, from coordinate 3,993 downwards.
ATCCGGTGCCGAACCTGCTGCTGCTGGATGAGCCCGGAGCCGGCATTGACCAGGGTGGGCTGGAGCTGTTTTACAACACTGTTTCTGAGCTGAGGCAGAATTATGATATGTCCATTATACTGGTTTCTCATGACTTGAATCTGGTGGCGAAATATGCCGACCGCGTAATACTGCTGAACAAAACCGTAATCAGCAGCGGAACGCCAAAGCAGGTATTCGGTGATGAGCGCACACTCAGATTCTTTGGTGTTTCCAGTTTTCTTCCCGACTCAGGCGGGAAAGACAATGGGATTGCTGAAGGGAGGAAAGGCTGATGCTGGAGCTCTGGTATCAACTTGTTGATTTATGGCTTCCCTTTGAATGGACAAACCACGAATTTATGAAGAACGCATTACTTGCAGTGCTTCTGGTGACCCCGTTGTTCGGGCTTCTTGGTACAATGGTGGTAAGCAATAGAATGGCATTTTTCTCCGATTCCATAGGGCACGGCGCCTTCACCGGGATAGCGGTTGGAGCTTTACTTGGCGGAATACGGCCTATCTGGGGTGCAATTGTATTTTCAATAATTTTTGCGTTCACCATCACGGTCATAAAAAATAAGAGCGGAGCCTCGACAGATACCATTATTGGCGTGTTTTCTTCTGTTGCAGTTGCGGTAGGCCTAGTTATCATGTCTTTCGGGGGCAATTTCAACCAGTATTCTTCTTATCTGGTGGGCGATCTGCTCAGTATTGCTCCGTTTGAGATATTGATGCTGCTTATAGCTTTTATTGCAGTAATTATACTGTGGCTGCTTATTTTTAACAGGGTGTTGTTAATAAGCATTAATCAGTCGCTGGCAGCCAGCCGCGGTGTAAATACCCTTTTGATCGAAATACTCTTTACGGCTGCTATTGCGGTAGTGGTAACGATAACAATTCAGTGGGTGGGGCTGCTGATAATAAACTCCCTGCTTGTACTCCCCGCTGCTGCTTCAAGGAACGTGACGCAGAATGTAAGACAGTATCATGCGGTTTCTGTTGGAATTTCAATGCTTGCAGGTATTGTGGGGTTGATTATGTCATATTACTGGAATACAGCGACAGGCGCTACAATTGTGCTTATTGCCGCTGCACTGTTTTTTATTCTGTTTCTGCTCAGGAAAAGATTCGCAAGCTAATGACGGTATGCCGGATTTTCACAGATCGGGGTTGCAACACTGCGTTTCTGATTTACACATTTTCCACCCGCAGCACACTCGGCCCTGATTTTTCTTCAATCATCTTGTTTCTGATTTACACATTTTCCACCCGCAGCACACCTCTCCTGCCGTTAAATCCGGTTATGCTGCAGCGGCAATTTATATAGATATCCAGTATTAAAGTTGCTGTAGCATCATTATAACTGCCTCCATATAAAAGTCCTGTTTTGAATGCCATTAGGATTTCTGTCAGTTCTTCTCTACTGAAACTTCGTTGTATATCTTCGCCCAACATATCGTACATACCCCGCTGAAAGGTGTACTCCACACCCATGATTGCGGTATATTCTCCTTTCAATACTGTATTTGACTCACAGGAATAATTCACAACCAAAGAACTGGGTCTTATTCGATACCTGGATATTTCCGCTGCTTTCCCCAGATTGATTATGAGTTCTGCATTTCTGAGTATGTTTTTTATATCGCTGCCGACAAAGATGCAGATACCCGAATCGGCACAAATATCTGACAGTACATCTTCCACAGCCTCTTTTTCAGAGGATGCCACAGTAATATACTTTACATAGGGCTCCAGCTGCTTCACCATTGTTAACAATTCTGCTGAATTTTCTCCGTTTACAAAGGCCATATCCAGATTGTCAAGCCGCAACCCGCTTTTTAAATATATTTCGTTAAGAATAGGAAGAAGTAATGCTTTAAACACGACTGACCGACTGTTCGCATCTGTGGAATATTGTTCAAATCCTCCCAGCTTCCTTGCATCAGAAGGCACAAAGCACTTCTTGCAGCCGGCTGCAGAATAAACCCGTGAAATGTAGCGTTCGAGGTACTTCCTGTTGAGGATGGATAGCATCGCAAGTTGAAACGGCAGTTTAATTAAAAGGATATTCGTATCAACCTCAATTTTAAATACATGAATGCCATTTTTAAATTTTTTCCATTTAAACCTGTGGAATAGAAAAGTGCCTATATATGTCTTAAAAAGGCCGGACTTTGCTATCAAACCCAGTCTGCCCCTCTGTTCTTCATCAAATATAACAAACGCTAACTCTGGCACTTTGCACCGTCCTGCAAGTTGTTCAATAAATACTATTTATAGGAAGGAAGAAATATGCCAATTAACTCTAGCCTGAGGTTTCGTTGTCCTTCAGTATTACATCATGTGCTCCGCCTTCTATAATACTTGTTGAGGATACAAGCGTCATTCTGGCTTTCTTATGGAGTTCATCAAGATCGATGGCACCGCAGGTACACATTGTCGCTTTAATTTTGCTCAAAGTTGTCTCAAGGTTATCTTTGAGGCTGCCGGCATAAGGCACATAGGAATCAATGCCCTCTTCAAAATCCAGCTTCTGCTTGCCGCCCATATCATATCTCTGCCAGTTACGCGCTCTGTTTGAGCCTTCGCCCCAGTATTCCTTAACGTAGTTGTTGCCTATTTTCAATTTTCTGGTCGGGCTTTCATCAAATCTGGCAAAGTATCTGCCCAGCATAATGAAGTTAGCACCCATGGCTAACGCCAACGTCATGTGGTAATCATGCACTATGCCGCCGTCGGAACATATGGGTACGTATATGCCTGTTTTCCTGTAGTACTCGTCTCTTGCCCTAGCCACCTCTATAACCGCCGTTGCCTGTCCGCGGCCAATGCCCTTCTGCTCCCTGGTAATACAAATGGAGCCGCCTCCGACGCCTACCTTTACAAAATCAGCACCTGCATTTACCAGATACAAGAAGCCCTCCTCATCGACTACATTACCCCCGCCTACTTTAACTTCACCATTGTATTCATCCTTTATCCATTCGATGGTTTCCTTCTGGTATTCCGTATAACCATCAGATGAATCCACACATAGGATATCTGCACCTGCTTCAATAAGAGCCGGCACTCTTTCAGTGTAATCCCTGGTGTTGATTCCAGCCCCGGCCATAAGCCGTTTGTGTGAATCGAGCAATTCAGTCGGGTTTTCCTTATGACTGTCATAGTCCTTCCTGAATACCATATATACAAGATTCTGTTGTTCATCAATGATAGGCAGGCAATTAAGCTTGTGATCCCATATCATATCATTGGCTTCTTTAAGCGTAATACCTTCCTCCGCATAAATCAGAGACTTGAATGGTGTCATAAACTCCTTAATTTTCCTGTCGAGGGGTGTTCTGCTGATTCTGTAATCTCTGCTGGTAACTATTCCCAGTAGTTTGCCCAGCGGGGTCCCGTCCTCGGTAACAGCAATAGTAGAATGCCCTGTTCTTTGCTTTAAAGCAATGACATCCTCCAGATTATCCTCCGCGTTAAGATTTGAATCGCTTACAACAAAGCCCGCTTTATACTTCTTCACCTTGCGAACCATTTCTGCCTGTTGGTCAATTGGCTGTGATACATAAATAAAAGAAAGACCCCCGCATCTTGCAAGCTCTATTGCCATTCCCGAGTCTGATACAGCTTGCATAATTGCGGATACAAGCGGTATATTAATGTATATGGAAGCTTCTTCATTTTCGTTGAATTTTGTGATAGGTGTTTTCAGATTGATATTTTGAGGAGTGCAGTCTTTTGATGTCAAATTAGGCAGCAACAGGTACTCGCTGAAGGTTCTCGAAGGTTCGTTATAATAAAGTGCCACGGAATCATACCTCCTATTCATTAAATCTGCAGATTGGGATTATATAAGAAAATATTAGACAACATTATACATAAGAACCCAATACGCGTCAAGGAATAGAATTATTTAGCACTGAGATGTTGCTATAAGAAAATTGGTAAATCAACTGATTGCACATTTTCATTT
>CAYGHY010000205.1:0-5528 GCA_964349435.1 uncultured Oscillospiraceae bacterium | reverse complement strand
GATACTGGATGAGCGATGGAACAAGCTTTTTGCCAATACACAAAAAACATCCGGAATTGAACGTTGTGAGCAGCGATTAAAGGAGCTTCTAAAGGAGGAGGCGCGTCTTACGGCAGAGCATAAGGAAATTACCGTTTCTAAGAAGCGCCATATTGATAACATAATGAAGCTCACGACCGATGTTTTTGAAAAAAAAGATAAAGGTGCAAAAAAAGAGATGCAGCTTTCAGAGAACGAAATAAAAAGAATAAACGACAGGTTCAGGAGCATAGAAGCGGAACTTGACGATATGCCTGAGAGGATAAAACAAGCCAACGTAGAATTGTTGGAGCAGACAGTAAATATAGTGTATTTTAAAATAAGATCCACCAGGAAAAGAGTTGAGGAACTTGAGAAGCTGATTGAAGAATCCAGAGGCAGGCTAATAGAATATATAGACGAGAAAGAGTCGCTTTCACAGGATGATACGGATATATATTCATACTTTCACGATCTGCTTGGAGGAGAAGAGCTGGAAAAGCTGGACAAGGCATTTTTCGGATAAAACTTCAGGAGACCATAGCTTTACGTTATTACAATGGATTTAGAGATTGTCTGTCATATGGAAGAAAGGGCTAAGGAATACGAATGAAGCTTGTTACACCTGAACAGATGAATAAAATTGATGCGTGTACTGTAAAAGATTACGGGGTTCCGGGCTTGCTGCTGATGGAAAATGCCGCTTCTGCCTTGGTTTCTGAGGCTGTGTCGATGCTGGAAGGCTGCAGGGGCAAGAGGGTGGTTGCAATTGCAGGAGCGGGCAACAATGGCGGTGACGCTTTCGCTGCTGCAAGGCTGCTCCAATGCAAGGGTGCTGACGTCCGCATGTATTTAGTCGGTTCTAAAGCAGTGGTCGGCCGTGAAGCTCTTACCAATCTGAAGATCCTTGAAAAAATAGGGACTAATGTCAGGGAAATTCTTGAAGAAAAAGACATTGATACACTTTGTGCCGACATGGAAAAGGCTCAGCTTATTCTGGATGGAATTTATGGCACCGGCCTCAACAGAGAGGTCGACGGGTTGGCTGGCAGCGTGATTGGCAAGGTGAATGCTTCGGGGAAACCCATACTTTCTATTGACATACCTTCCGGTGTTGACGGTACAAACGGCACTGTGAAAGGGAGCTGCATCAAAGCCACTGCAACAGTGACCTTTTGCATGCCTAAAACCGGACTGGTTATTCATCCCGGCTGTGAATATACAGGCAGGCTGATTACCGCAGATATTGGGATACCGCTTTGTGTTATTAGCAAACAGGATATTTGTACACAGCTCATTGATGCCGAAATGGTTTCACCGATGATACCCTGCAGAAATGCGAACAGCAATAAGGGCGATTATGGGAGGGTGTTGCTTATAACCGGCTCCACCGGCATGACCGGATCCGGATGTCTTGCCTCAATGGCAGCACTTCGTACGGGAGCAGGACTCGTTTATACAGGCGTACCGGAAAGTCTGGCGCATATATACGGTTCAACGCTTACAGAACCAATCATACTGCCTCTTATGGACTTCGGAAGCGGTTGCCTTGCAGCAGAGAGTGGTTCGCAGATACTTGCGTATTTAAAAGAGGTGAGTGTAGCTTCGATCGGACCGGGTTTGAAGGCTTCAGGTAGCATTACTGCGATTGTCGAAAAAATAATCGAAGAGAGTACAATCCCTCTCGTGCTGGATGCGGATGCCCTGAATGCCATCTCCTGTAACAGCGCCATATTGAAGAATCTCTCCGTAGACGCTGTCGTAACGCCCCACCCCGGTGAGATGGCAAGACTGACAGGCCTTAGCATTGGCGATGTGCAGGCGGATCGAATAGGTGCCGCTAGAAGGTTTGCAGAAAATAATGGAGTCACTACAGTGTTAAAAGGCAGCAGAACAGTAGTCGCACACCCTGACGGGCGCGTCTTCATCAATCCTACAGGTAATGCAGGAATGGCTTCGGCAGGTACAGGTGATGTGCTCACAGGTATTATAGCGGGGCTTGCCGCACAAGGCGCCGCCGTCGGCGATGCTGCCGTGGCAGGTGTATTTCTGCACGGACTTGCCGGAGATGCTGCGGCAGCAGAGTTAGGAATGCATGGAATGCTGGCAATTGATATTATAAGGCACCTGCCGCAGACAATCAGAGACGTTTTACAAAAGAAGGGCTGATTCATATGTCGCATACCGGGATAGAAAACTTAAATTGCAATAGATGAAACAGTATAGACAACCCTAAATGGAGGCAGATTCGATGGAGTATAAATTAAACCGTGCGTGGGCTGAAATAGATTTGGATGCCATTGCATATAATGTGCGTGAAATTAAGAGACTAACAGGTAAAAGAGTTGAATTGATGGGTGTCGTCAAAGCAGACGCTTACGGACATGGTGTGCTGGAGGTTATCAGAACCCTCCTGGACAACGGTATTACCCAGTTGGCTGTTTCTATGTTGGACGAGGCTGTTCAGATCAGGCAGCTGGGAATAAAGGTACCAATCCTGGTTCTTAGCTATACAGACCCTGCAAGGGCTGAGGAAATAGTTCTCAATGATGTGACACAGACGGTTTTCAGCCATGATATTGCCAAGGCATTATCCGCAGCCTCGGTAAAACTTGGAAGGAATGCAAAAATACATATAAAGGTAGATACGGGAATGACCCGGGTAGGCTTCATGCCAGGATACAGCGCAGTGAAGAATATCATGGAGATCGGCAGACTGCCCGGTCTGACTATTGAGGGTCTGTTCACTCATTTTGCTTCAGCCGATGAAACGGAAAGAGATTATACCATGTTGCAGTATGAACGTTTTATGAGTATTTGCAGCGAACTTGGCCGGGTGGGGATTCATATACCGGTAAAACATGTGTGCAACAGCGCCGCCATCATTCAATACCCCGAAATGCATCTGGATCTTGTGCGCCCCGGTGTGATTCTTTATGGATTGTATCCTTCGCAGCAGGTGGATGTAGGGAAAATACGCCTGAAGCCTGCTATGACTTTGAAGGCTAATGTAATACTGGTAAAGGATGTAGAGCAGGACACCTGCATCAGTTACGGCAGAACCTTTCGCACATCCCGCCCCAGCAGGATTGCCACCATACCCATCGGATATGCCGATGGGTATACAAGGCTTCTGTCCAATAAGGGACGAATGCTTGTGAATGGCGAATTTGCACCTGTGGTGGGAAGGGTCTGTATGGATCAGTGCATGATTGATGTGACAGACTTGAAACAGGAATTGCATGTTGGAGATGAAGTTGTTGTTTTTGGCAGACAGAACGGAGCTTGTATTAGCGTGGACGAGGTTGCAGCGGATATTGGCACCATCAGCTATGAAGTGATATGCATTATCGGCAAAAGAATACCCAGAGTGTATCTTAAAGACGGTAAAATATGCAGTGTGCTGAATTATCTGGTTTGATAGAGTCGTAAGGTAATAGAATCTTAATTTGACCATGCATATACATCGCTATATAATAATATATATAAACATATCGCATTGGCATAACGCAGCTAAGTTGCAAACTAAAGCATATAAATCGCTGCGATGAGCTTACAAGGTCAATGATACCTTCAAAAGCTAGTCCACGCTACAAAAATGGGGGTTTTATTTTGGCAGAACAGAGAAAAATACTAATAAGCGTTCCCGATAATTTGTTAAAAGAAATAGATTACATTGTGTCTGTTGAAAAAATCAACAGAAGTGAGTTTGTCAGGGAAGCTATGAAGTTATATATACGTGAAAAGAGAAAGATTCAGATGAGAGACAAAATGAAAAAAGGCTATCAGGAGATGGCCGATATCAATATCAGATTGGCCGAAATGTGTATGGATGCAGACCATGACCAACAGTATAAATATGAAGAACGTCTTGGGGAGCTGGAATAAAAGTGATTATAAAACGCGGTGATATTTTTTATGCCGATTTAAGCCCGGTAATCGGTTCGGAGCAGGGCGGAATCAGACCGGTTTTGATAGTGCAGAACGACATAGGCAACAAATACAGCCCGACTGTTATAGCGGCGGCAATTACTTCACAGATCAACAAAGCAAAGCTACCTACGCATATAGAGATATGTGCACAGGAATACGGGCTGCAGAAGGACTCAGTGATTCTGCTTGAACAGATAAGAACAATTGATAAAAAAAGACTTAAAGAAAAAATAGAGCATCTGGACGACGAGTTGATGGACAGGGTAAATGAAGCATTAGGCATCAGCTTTGGCCTGACCGATATATAGCAGGAGCTGAAGGAACAACTAAAAAGAAGCAAGCCAGAGGATAGAAAATTAAATTATACATATTATGGCTTACAGGTTCAAAATGGCTCCAATGTTAATATTCGCCTCTGTGGGAAACTGCATTCTTTTCATTGCGTTTGGAGTGGTACAGACCTTCATCGGCGGCTGCAATCAACGCTTTGAAACTATCGCCGTCGGCCGGGTATGATGCAACGCCTATGGAGATGGTGTAGTGGGGAGAATCCGACGTCTCTACTCGCTGTCTAAAACGCTCCGCTATCATAATAGCCTCATTAGTACTTGTGCCGGGAAGTACGATGACGAATTCATCCCCGCCATACCTTCCGACCAGGTCGAAATCCCTGATATTTTTCTTAGCGGTAGCGCACAGCATTTTAATACACTTGTCTCCAACAACATGCCCCAATGTATCATTTATCGTTTTAAAATTATCAATATCAAACAGTAATATTGAAAACGCTAATCCTGCCTTTCCATTGATCAAGTTTTCTATAGAATCCTGCAAAGCTGCTTTATTCAAAACCTTTGATAAAGAATCGGTTTTCGAAATATTCAGCAGGTTCTGGTTCACCTTTTCAATCTCAAGCATTCTTTTCTTCACTTCATATTCAATAACACGGTTGATTACAGATAGCTTTTTTTCATTTTCTTCTGCTTTAACAAGCAGAGATTTTAGAAATACACGATAGAAGAATACAAGCAAGGTGGTATAAGCTCCGAGCCTTAAAAACGGTGCTGCAAATACAGTTATTCCGAAGGACAAATAGTATTGCGCAAAGCTGGATAATAAGAGAGGCAAAAATGACCAGAATAGAAGGTTCATAGCGCCTTTTTCTCTTTTTAGCAGGTACAAAATGGCAGCAGACATTACCAATGAAGCAAATAAACAAATGAGCTGCTGTGACAGAAAACTGCGTGCGGGCGATGAGAATATTAAAGCTAAAAGCAGTGTTGCAGGTGCAAAAATCATGACAAAACTAAATAGCATATAATTCTTCTTCTTGGGTTTTGCTGCAAGCAGTAACATGACAAGCAACAACAGTAGCGGCTCAGAAGTTTGCAAGAAAACAGCCGACAGATCATGATTATTTACTAATAAAGCTGCAAAGTTTAGCGAAAACGTAGATATAAAAGAGCAACCCAGTAATCTTGGCAGCACCTTTGCGTTTTTGAACCAGAATGATGTGATTATGATGCAGAAGGAAAAGCATTGAATCATAATTATGGAAAGCATATTTGCGGCATTTT
>CAYGHY010000204.1:0-5565 GCA_964349435.1 uncultured Oscillospiraceae bacterium | reverse complement strand
GTTGATTATATCTCAACTAACTCTGAAACTGGCACAAGGATCGGGGGGCAGGTCAGGAACGTATGGACCCGACTTTGGAGGAATCGGCACGTATTTCCGGTGCCAAGCAGTGGTATGTAATTCGGAAGATCACACTACCGCTAACAATTCCCGCTATATCTTCTGGCACCCTACTGGTGCTAATTACTTCACTGTCAAATTACGGTATTCCTTCTATGCTTGGCTTCTCGAAAAACATCTTCACATTGCCCACAATGATTGTTGAACGAGTGAATCGAGCTGGTGGGGACTTCCAAGGGATTCGAGAAGCTACAGCGTTGTCGGTAGTCCTTGTAATTGTGGTGTCCATTGCTTTATTGATTCAACGAAAGCTGCTAAAAACAGGACGGTATGACATCATTAGAGGAAAATCAATGCGTCCTGCCTTAATTAAACTGCGAGCAGCAAAGTATCCATTGTTGCTACTGTCTATCATATTCCTGGTCTTTGCGGTTTTGACCCCCCTGGTCATCATCTTGCTAGTAAGCACAGTAAGAGCATATGGTCTCCCATTTAATATTGAGAACTTCTCATTGATAAGCTATCAGAAAATCTTATTGGGCAATAAGGCTGTTACAGATTCTATAAAGAACAGCTTGTTCCTGGGATTTAGTGCTGGAATTATCTGTTTATTCCTAGGTGTTATGCTGTCCTATGTAATCTATAAAATTCGCCCCAAGGGAAGTGGCGCACTGGAAACACTTGCGGTGCTTCCCTATTCACTTCCAGGGACAGTAATGGCCATTGGTTGCATCTTGGCCTGGAGCGGGATTGTATTTGGAATAACATTATACAATACAATTTGGATTATCCTGGTGGCATATGTTGCCCGTTATTTAAGTTATACTTTGAAATCGTGTTCAGCATCGTTACAGCAAGTGCATTACTCATTGGAGGAAGCAAGTCGATCATGCGGCGCTTCTCACATGGAATCATTAATGGATATTACATTACCACTAATCAAGCCCGCAATGGTTACAAGTTTCTTCCTCGTTTTTTTGCCGGCCATGCGAGAGCTAACTACGTCCGTATTACTTTACGGTCCTAACAGTCGAACACTGGGCGTACAGATCCAACAATTTCGAATCAATGGATATATGACACAGGCAGCGGCTCTTTCAGCTGTCACCATCCTCATCATCATGATAAGCAACAGCGTGGTCAAACTAATCACTAAGGGCAGAAAGGGAGTATAGTTTTGAATCAAATTCTTTTAAAGGACGTAACCAAGAAATTCACGACAAAAACTCTTGGTACGATGACTGCAGTAGACAACTTTAATCTTGCTGTTAATCAGGGAGAATGTTTTTCATTTCTGGGTCCATCAGGATGTGGGAAAACAACCACTTTGCGAATGATTGCAGGTTTTGAGGATCTTTCAGAAGGTGAAATATATCTAGGCGGTAAACCTGTATCAATTCGCTCAAAGAACCTTTATGTTCCACCCGAAGATCGTGGATTAGGTATGGTATTTCAAGCCTTTGCAGTTTGGCCGCATATGAACATTTTTGAGAATGTGGCTTTCCCATTAAAAGTTAAAAGAGTCGCTCGGTCTGAAATCCGCGAACAGGTTAGTAAAGCATTAAAGCACTGCACTTTAGATGGAATGGAAAACGAATTTCCATCCAATCTTTCTGGAGGACAACAACAACGAATTGCTCTTGCGCGAGCAATCGTCACCAATCCAAAGGTGATGCTGCTTGATGAACCATTATCCAATCTTGACCCAAAGCTCCGTGAAAGTATGCGTTTCGAAATCAAGAAATTGCAAAGAGAGTTCAATTTTACTATTATCTTTGTTACGCACGATCAATCAGAAGCAATGGCTTTATCAGACCGTATGCTCGTTATGGATAGGGGAAAAATTATCCAAATAGGAACACCTCTAGAACTATACAATAAGCCTTCCAATCGCTTTGTTCATAGTTTCTTGGGACAGTCAAATTTTACACATGTGGATATCGTCAATGGAGCTGTGTATCCCCAAGGAAACCATTCAATGCCTTTAGGGATCCATGCTCCTCCTCATACTCCATATTCGTCAATTCTTGCTACACGTCCGAATACAATTGATATAAATCGTGAGGAAGGCTACCAAACGAGAGTAATCAAGCGCATCTTCTTAACCGACTTCATTGAATACATCGTAGCACTAGGGGACAAGTCAATTCGTGTACAAACCCCACATCGCAACTTTTTCCGTGAGGGTGACCTATGCTATCTTCGTTTTCCAAGTCCTATTTGGTACGATGCAGACAATGATGAATCAAGCGAGACTACACTAAAAACAAGCTAAACCTTGAATTGTTTCTTGTGAGACTAGATTATCACTATTGCAATAATTATAGTGAAGCAGGAGTATTAGTCGGAATTATGGCACAAAACGAGCAGAAATTAATGATAAAGGATGGTGAAATTATTTCCTATGGAGGAAAAGGAGAGAATGGTAGAAACTGTTTTTTACTAAAAACATCTCGGGGAGCAGTTCTATTAGACTGTGGTGTGAAAAGAGATGTGACTACCAGTTTGCTTGACGCTTATCCTGCACTCAATAAACAAATAGTTCAACAACTTGACGCAGTATTCTTGTCCCATTCTCATGAAGACCATTGCGCCGCACTTCCTATGCTATCAGCAATGGGTTATAAGGGAATCATTTATGCTTCAAAAGAAACTATATCATCTACACGCTCAATGATTCGAAAGTGGATGAGCTTTGTGAAGAACAACGGAGGAGAGTTACCGTATTCTGAGGAAGACGTCGAAGGGTTACGATTTGCAGAAATATCTCTTGGTCTTAGCAAAATCAACCACTTTATTGTCCTGACTGGCAGAAGTGGACATACAATCGGTAGTTATTGGTTTGTTTTTCAATGGGGAGAGTTGCATGAATGGCAAGTCTTTTATTCAGGAGATATGTGCTTTTCTTCAAACATATTAGACTTCGATTCTCCTCCGCCATGCAAAGCAGCCATCATAGACAGTGCATATGCTGATCAGGTACTAATTCAGGAAACCCAATATGAGCAATTTCGAGATGTTGTATTTAAAACTATCAAAAATCAAGGTCGCCTATTATTACCTGTTCCAGCAAAGGGACGGGGGTCCGATCTGCTCCTTTATTGCGCTCAGATTCAGATCGGTGTCCCAATATGGACAGAAGCAGCAATTTATAATCAATGTATTGATTTGCTCAAACAACAGTTGTGGCTTAGGAAATATATACCCTCTAAGGAAATCCTTAATTCGGTGCATGTTATCAATTCTCCCATTGAGAGAGAACACGCAATCGAGCAGAATACAGGTCTCTATTTTACGACAGACGGTATGCTAACCACCGAAGAAGGTCTGCATTATTTTCATCATTTTCGCCAGAACTATCGAGATGGTGTTCTTATCACCGGGCATGTCGCACAAGGAACACTTGCGTCAAATCTTCTGAGTAGAGAGTATCGAGTAACCAACAAAATTCATCTTCAAGTAAATCATGTTACGATCAAAGTGCATCTCGACCAAAGAGAGGTGCAGCAGTTATGTCGCGAACTAGAGACCAATCAAGTAATGCTGTTTCATGCAGAGAAAGAAAAATGTTCACAGCTCGAAAGTCTCTTGGAGATAGGTGTTTAAGTTTAGGTGTTTTATGCCAATACAATGAATAGAAAGGAATTTTCATGAATCAAAATAGAGACAACGGCGCTGTAGATCTGGCACAGGCTGTACAAGCCGCTTATAAAAGAGGGCAAACAGACTATAACATGGAGCCCCTTGTGAAGGTGGCCGTGCCAGGAAAGCCCATAGGTCTGATTCGGAATGGAGATTCCGTAGTTTTTTGTTGTAGGCGAGGTGAGAGGGAAATCGGTCTAACCGAAATGTTTACAGATCCAAATTTCAAAGTAGTATCACGTCATTATCTAAGGGATTTGGATTTTGTCACATTGACCCAGTACCATGAAAAATTTATAGATATCCCTGCAGCTTTTCGTCCAGAAAAAGTCTTTATGTCTCTTGCGGAAGTGCTAAGTAAAAACGGATTAACACAGCTCCATTGTGCTGAATCGGAAAAATTTGCTCATGTGACCTTCTTCTTTAATGGAGGAATAAATGATCAATTCCCCAAAGAAGCGAGACTAATGGTTCCATCACCCAAGGGAATCGAGTATGTAAAAAAACCTGAATTGAGTTTACCCGAGGTCGTGAATCAACTTCTCCCTACACTCGGAAAGTATGATTTCGTCTTAGTAAATTTCGCTAATGGTGACATAATTGGGCACACGGAAAGCATCCAAGCAAAACTCGAAGCAGCAGAATGCGTCAGCAATCAATTGGAACGATTGGTCGAGAATGCGAAAGAGAAAAACTATGTTGTTCTTATTACAGCAGATCACGGCAATCTTGAAGTAATGTTGACTCCCGATGGAAAGCCAGATGTGGCTCATACTCGTAGCTTGGTCCCCTTTGTTCTTGTCGATCCACAAAATGAAAAAGCAATTTCTACATATGACGGAAGCCTTTGTGATGTAGCGCCCACCATATTGCATGTAATGGGGATTCCTCAGCCACAAGAGATGTCAGGCAAAAATCTTGTGAGGAAACATTCTTTTGGAGAGGGTCGCAAGGTGCTTTTGGTGGTATTGGATGGTTGGGGTATCGGTGCTCAAGATGCCAGTAATGCGATTCATCTTGCAAATACGCCATATTGGGATAAATTGCTTATTCAATATCCGCCATCGTTACTGCATGCTTCGGATGGCTACGTTGGATTAGGTGAGGGCAAACCTGGAAATTCTGAAGCGGGTCACCTAAACTTGGGAGCCGGAAGAGTCGTGATCCAGGATGATTGTCGCCTTGACAAAGCTATTAGTGAGAACACCTTCTCAAAAAATGAAACCATAAGAAAAGTAATCGAGACTACAGCAGAAAGAGGCTCAGCACTTCATCTGCTTGCCTTCTTAACATATAAATCCTCTCATGGATCTATAGAGTATGCCTTGGAAATATTAAGAATGTCAAAAGAGTTGTCTCAAGTTTACCTTCATATTATCTTTGATGGACGCAGCACGAAACCTGGTAGCGCGCCTGAACTACTTAGTGAACTGGATGTCCAACTCCAAAAAATTGGGAAAGGAAAAGTAGTTGGTGGAGTTGGACGCGGTCTGGTTCTGGATCGCGATAAGAACTACAAAAAAATCAAATTGGGTTATGACGCAATGGTTCTAGGTATCGGGCATCAATACTGAGTTGCTGAGTTGAAATATGAGATCTATATGCACATCATTCATGTTAGAATTGGTATTCGATCAGGATGAAACAACACAGCAAACCACACTTGCCAGTATATGATTTCACCTGGGTTAATTGATTCGGAGCAACGTCTTTCTTGTTGTGATCGGAAGCGTCCGTTTTCCCTTGTAAAACCTCAACTGTCATACTATTTCAAAGAGAATGCACCCCCCTGGCAACTGTCAAACTATTTGATTAGGCTTGTTGAGATTCAAAACAGACAACCACAATATATAGATATAAATC